>JAPPJA010000236.1:242-4713 GCA_028874675.1 Chloroflexota bacterium | reverse complement strand
TACTAAGGGCTCGCCAATGCAGATCCGGGAAGGGGCTACCATCTTCGAAGAAGTGCTGAAAGCGTGGGAGCGCGTCAAAGAAGCACGGATTGCAGATGACATCCAGGGAGGGCGGCATGGCTGAACCCCAGGCATTGACGCCCTACCGTGAGGCGCTTGAAAAAGAGTTGAGGAACTGCTTCTCCGAGCGTCAGGGTTTCCTCTACAACGTTCTGCGGTACCACATGGGGTGGGTTGATCAGCAAGGCCAGCCCGAGAATGGATCAACCAGGCACAGTTTTCACTCGCTGCTGGCGCCAGCCGTTTGCGAGGCTGTTACCGGCCAGTATGAAGCTGCCTTGCCGGTGGCGGCAGCCGTGGAACTGCTTTACAATTTTTCGCTGGTTCACGGTGACGTTCAGGCTGGCAGGCTGGAAGCAGGGGACCGCCCGAGTGTCTGGTGGGTCTGGGGTCCGGCCCAGGCAATCAATGCCGGGGATGGGCTGCACGCGCTGGCCAGGGTGGCAATAATGCGCCTTGCCGACATGGGCCTTCCCCCCGACCGGGTGCTGCGGGCCTCTGAAATGCTTGACCGGTCCTGCCTGGCAATGTGCGAAGGTCAATATGCTGACCTGGGATTCCAGGATCGTATGCTGGTCACCACGGGCGAGTACGATGATATGATAGCCCGGAAAAGCGGGGCTCTGACCGGATGCTCGGCGGCCGGTGGAGCTTTGGCGGCTGGACTGGACGAAGCCGATCAGGATGCCTTCCAGAGCGCTGGCGTCAAGCTGGGAATGGCCTGGCAAATTACCCAGGACGTAACTGATTTCTGGGGCCAGGAAGGAAACGCGGTTACGGCCAGCAATGTCCTGAACAAGAAGAAGAGCCTGCCGCTGATTTACGCGCTGGAAGTATGCGGCACTTCGGGCAAGAGGGAAATAGGCGCGGCATACAAGAAACGAGTGCTGGAACCTGCCGACCTGGCGCGGGTTGTCGAAATCATGGATGGGACCGGAGCCCGAGAATATTCGGAAGAGCGGGCCCGGAGGCTTTCGGCAGAAGCGATGGAAACGCTGGAGCCTCGAATCCGGCACGCCGAATGCCTTCCCACCTTGCGCACGCTGGCCGAAATGGCCCTTGAGTCCGGGGCGCAACAGTTGACACGGTAAAGAGTCCACGCAGGAGCTTTCGCAGAGCATGGCAAAGCGCACCCTTTCGAGCCTGGACGTAGCAGGCAAGCGGGTATTGGTCCGGGTTGACTTCAATATACCCATTGAGCAGGGAGTAGAAGTAATTGCTTCCTATGACCAACGGCTGCGGGCTACCCTGCCCACGATCCGCTACCTCCTGGAGCGGGACTGCCGCATCATACTTTGCTCTCACCTTGGACGGCCCGGCGGCCAGGTCGTGGACTCCTTGCGGATGGCGCCGGTGGGCGACAGGCTGGCGGAACTGCTGGGACATCCGGTGCAAAGCCTGGGGGACTGCGTCGGCCCGGAAGTTGAGGCGGCGATTAACTCCATTCAGCCCCGCCAGATCGTTTTGCTGGAGAACCTGCGCTTTCATGCCGGTGAAGAAAAAAATGAGCCCGGGTTTGTAGCAGCGCTGGCCTCCCTTGCGGACTGTTTTGTAATGGACGCTTTCGCGGTGACCCACCGCGCCCATGCGTCAACTGCGGGAATTACCAGCCTGCTTCCCTCCGCCATGGGACTGCTGGTTCAGCGGGAAGTGGAGCAAATGGGCCAGGCCCTGGAGTCCCCGGGCAGCCCCCTGGCCGCCTTGATGGGCGGCGCCAAGGTAAGCGACAAGATCCTGGTGCTGGAGAACATCCTGGACAAACTTGACCACCTGTTCATCGGCGGGGGCATGGCCGTAACCTTTTTGAATGCCCAGGGTTACCAGACGGGCGCGTCATCCATCGAGGCTGACCGGCTGGACTTTGCCCGAGATGTGATCGGTCGGGCGTCCGCGAGAGACATCGGCGTCCACCTGCCCACTGACCTGGTGGTGGCTAGCAGCTTTGAAGCCGATCCTCCGGAAACGCGTACAGTGCCTTCGGACCAGGTGCCCGAAGGGTGGTACATAATGGATGTGGGGGAGGCCACGGCAGCCAGGTACGCTTTGGCCCTGAAGGACTGCCGCACCATTATCTGGAACGGCCCCATGGGGGTTTTCGAAATGCCCCGGTTCAGCGCCGGAACCCGGGTTGTTGCCAACGCCATCGCCGGGCTGCCGGACGTAACGACGGTGGTCGGGGGCGGGTCCACGGCCGAGGCGGTAGAGGAACTGGGCCTGATGGACAGTATGACCCATGTTTCCACCGGCGGGGGCGCGTCCCTGGAATTCCTAGAAGGCCGGGAGCTACCCGGAATTGCGGCTCTTCCTGATGCTTGAGGGTGCGGGAGAGCTTTCCATTGAACAGGATAATTTCCAAACGGATTAAGCGAGTTAAAAATGATTGACCTGGAACAGCTTCACGATTGTTACGTCTCCACATCGTCCAAGATTGTGCTCCTCGTAGTTGACGGATTGGGCGGTCTGCCGCATCCGGATACCGGGAAGTCGGAACTGGAGACGGCCAGCATTCCCAACCTGGACGCCATGGCCAGGGAAAGCGCCTGCGGCATGACTACTCCGGTCCTGCCGGGCGTCGCTCCCGGCAGCGGGCCAGGGCACCTGGCGTTGTTTGGTTACGACCCGCTGAAGTACGTAATCGGCAGGGGCGCCCTGGAAGCGCTGGGGATAGAGGTGGAGTTGCGTCCCGGTGATTTGGCCGCGCGAGGAAATTTCTGTACCGTCGATGGCAACGCAAATCTGGTTGACCGCCGGGCAGGACGCATACCAACCGAGTTCAGCACTCCACTTTGCGAACGACTCGATACCATCGAGTTGCCGGGGGTCCAGGTCGACGTTTTCCCGGTGCAGGACTACCGGTTTCTGCTGCGCCTGAGAGGAGAGGGGCTGTCGGAAGCTATTACCGAGACCGACCCGCAGATAACCGGTGTACCGGCCATGCCGGTAAAGGCCCTGGACCCTTCGGGAGAGAAGACGGCGAGCCTGGTGAATGAGTTCGTATCCCAGGCAGCGGGGCTGCTAGGCGGAGAGGAAAGGGGCAATATGGTATTGCTCAGGGGCTGGGCCCAGTTGCCATCACTGCCGCCCATGGGTGATGTGTACCGGCTCAATCCCGCGGGCATTGCGGCTTACCCAATGTATCGGGGCCTGGCCACGGTCGCCAACATGCGGATAATTCCGACGTTCCGGACCTTCATCGACGATGTGTACACCCTCCACCAGTAATTCGACAAGCACGACTTTTTTTTCATCCACTACAAGCCAGCCGATGCGGCAGGAGAAGACGGGGACTTTGACGCCAAGGTGAAGACCCTGGAGGACCTGGATCCGCTGATACCCAGGATTCGCGAACTTAACCCGGATGTGTTTATGGTTGCCGGAGACCACTCGACACCGGCCATCATGGCAGCCCACAGCTGGCATCCCGTGCCCTTTATGCTTCACTCTCAGCTGACCAGGGGTGAGGGTGTACCGGGATTCAACGAGCGGGCCTGTAATTTGGGTTCCATCGGCAGCATTCCTGCCACCAATATAATGCTGCTGGCCTTGTCCCACTCCGGGAAGTTGACCAAGTACGGCCCCTGACCCTTCAATCGCAATGGCAACAGGAGTTTCTGCAGCATGCCAGCCACTGTAGTCGCCGGAAACTGGAAGATGAACACCACCCTTAACGAAGCCAGGACCCTGGCGGGGGGTGTTCGGGACCTGGCCGTGAACGCGGCCGGTGTGGAAGTGATTCTTTGCCCGCCTGCTATTTCGTTGGCGGCAGTGCGGGATATGGTTTCCGGCTCGGGTGTAAAGGTGGGCGCCCAGAACCTACACCACGAGGACTCCGGGGCATACACCGGGGAAATATCTGCGGTGATGCTGAATGGTGTCTGCCAGTATGTCATTCTCGGCCATTCGGAACGCCGCCAGCTATTTGGGGAAACCGACCAGCAGGTCAACCTCAAGGTGAAGGCGGCTTTCAGCCACGGCCTGAAGCCCATAGTTTGTGTTGGTGAAACCCTGGAACAGAGAGAATCGGGGCAGGCAGCCCGCGTAATCTCGGGCCAGGTTGGAGCGGCCCTGGATGGGGTTGCACCGGTTGACATAAACGGGCTGATTGTGGCTTATGAGCCGGTGTGGGCCATAGGCACGGGTCAGGCAGCTACACCGGAAGGCGCCGCAGAGATCATGGGCGGAGCAATTTCCGAGACCCTGCATTCCCTCTACGGCAGTTCCTCTGCCGCTGTGCCGCTTCTCTATGGCGGCAGCGTAAACGCCGGGAACATCGTGGACTTCGCGGGACAATCGTGCATTCACGGCGCGCTGGTGGGTGGCGCCAGCCTCCAGGCGGACTCATTCATGGATATTGTTCGCCTGGCCGGGGAGACCAAGGGCGCCGGCAGCTAAGGAGAGACTCCCAGCCTCA
>JAPPJA010000236.1:0-232 GCA_028874675.1 Chloroflexota bacterium | reverse complement strand
GCGATGTCCGTCAAAGTTCCTGAGGTAATTTTTGTAGTAGGCCCTACCGCTGCGGGCAAGACGAAGCTGGCCATCGAGCTGGCTCAGCGGTTGAACGGCGAGATTGTCAATGCCGACAGCCGGCAGGTCTATCGGCACATGGATATCGGCACCGCCAAGCCAACACCCGCCGAACGCGGCGAGGCTCGGCACCACCTCCTGGACCTGCTCCCCCCGGACCAGAATTTCAGCC
>JAPPJA010000374.1:4418-4715 GCA_028874675.1 Chloroflexota bacterium | reverse complement strand
GAAATAGGTCGCTTGAATATCTCCGGCCGCGAACTGATGCGTCTCCTGGAACTGGAGGGCTGGACACAAGGAGGACGGCGCAACCACGGCGTTTTCTATTCCCGCACATTTCCCGGCGAAAGGTTCCCCCGCTCTACAGTAATCCCCGACAAGTCAGACCCACTGCCGCCAATCACATTAGGGGCCATCCTCAGCGTCAAACAGACGGGGCTGGGGCGTACAGGCCTGCAAGCCTTGCTTGACAGGCATCGTTAAGTTCAACCTGCCATACTCCTGCGCAGCCTGCTTCTTCAATAC
>JAPPJA010000374.1:3161-4408 GCA_028874675.1 Chloroflexota bacterium | reverse complement strand
TGTCCCAGGAGGCCCGACACCCCCATGAAAGTCTATTACTTCAGCGAATTTCCCTACCATGAATACCCCGACGAGGAGGGCGAGAAGTATCCCTCCCTGCGTTTGACTTTTCCCAATACTTACTTTGAGCCCGACACGGCCACCGACCTGTTCAAGCGCTACTTTGACGAGTGCATGTACGTGGACGAAATGGGCTACGACGGTATCATGGTCAACGAGCACCACAACACGCCGTCGTGCATGAACGCCTCGTGCAACCTGGCGGCGGCCGTCCTGGCACGCACCACCCAGCAGGCCAAGATCCTGCTCCTGGGCAACATCCTGCCCATCCACGACAACCCCGTCCGCCTGGCCGAGGAAATCGCCATGATTGATGTCATTTCCGGCGGCCGCGTCATATCCGGTATGGTACGCGGCACGGGCGTGGAGACCCTGGCCACCAACGGCAACCCCATGTACAACCGCGAGCGGTTCGAGGAGTGCCACGACCTGGTAATCAAGACCTGGACCGAGCCCGGCCCCTTCCGCTGGGAGGGCAAGCACTACAACTTCCGGGTGGTCAACCCGTGGATGGTCCCCGTCCAGAAGCCCCACCCGCCGGTGTGGGTCCCCGGCACGGCCAGCCCGGAGACGGCCCAGTGGGCGGCATCCCATGGCTATACCTACGTGGCCTTCCTGACGCCCCTGGACGTTACCGAGGACCTGTTCCAGATTTATCGTGGCACGGCGGCGGAGGTCGGCTACGAACCCACCCCCGACAACTTCGGCTACCTGCTGTGCTGCTACGTGGCCGATACCCAGGAGGAGGCCGACGAGCAGGCCCGCCACTTCATCTGGCGTATGGGAACCACCACCCGGGGGCCCCGCGAGTACATGAACCCGGTGGGCTACCGGTCCCAGCAGGGCGAGCAGGTGGCCGCCCGGCGCGCCATCCGCCCCCTGATCCAGCAGAGCTACGAGGAACTGAACGAGAACTACCACATCGTGGCCGGTACTCCCGACACGGTGCTGGAGAAGATCCGGTACCTGTACGACCGGCTGGGCATGGAACACCTGATCTTCTACGGCCAGGAATCAAAGATGTCCCACGACGCCACCATGAAGAACATCGGCCTGTTCGGCAAGGAAGTGCTGCCGGAAATCCAGAAGTGGTAGGACTCTGCCAGTCCTGCTGGCAAAAAACAGCCGGGGCCGGGGGAGGGGCCCCGGCCGGGGGGAGTAAAAATAAATTTTTAAAAAATTTTTAA
>JAPPJA010000374.1:0-3151 GCA_028874675.1 Chloroflexota bacterium | reverse complement strand
AATACTACACCGCTCTCCCTGTCCTGCTCAAAAAAACCCCCGGCCCGGGGCTAGGCCCCCGGGCCCGGTTCCATTCCAAGTAAGTTGGCAACTCTTTGCTCAGCCTGCGTCCCTCTAGTACGCTACGGCGCCCGGTGCGCGTAAACGCTGTTGTTGGGGCCGCCGGAGAAGATTACACCGTCCGCGACCGTGTAAATCTGTACGTCCGAGAATCCGCCAGCTTCAAAGTACCAAACGTCTTCTCCAAGGGCGGCATTGAGGGCGTACAGTTGGCCCTCCGTCAGCTGGCCGTAGAGCCTTCCGTCCACCAGTGACAGCGAGTAGGACTGGAAGTCCTCCGAGGGCAGTGTCCAAAGCTCCTCGCCGGTGGAAGCGTCCAGGGCGAAGATGTACTCCGCCAGTTCTGAAGCCCCGTAGAATACTCCGTCCGCAGCCACGGGGGCTGTGCTGAGATTGGCGGCGTCGTAGCTCCATAACTCCGTCCCGGAGGAAGCGTCCAGGGCGTACACGGTGGAGCTGGGCGCCAGGTAGTACACGCCGTCCACCACCAGGGCAGGGAAGTCCCGCGCCGGAAACTCCTCGGTGTTGACCTCCCAGATGACTTCTCCCGTCGCTTCCCTGAAGGCGTAGGCCCGGTTGGCCACGGTCAAATACACCACCGAGTCCACGACAGTTGGCGCGGACTCCACGTAGCCGCCTACCTCCGCCTGCCACAAGGTTTCACCGGTGGCTGCGTTCAGGGCGTAGAACTGGCCGTATTCCGACCCCTGGGCATAGACTTTGTCGCCCAGGGGCGTGGGGGTATGACTGGCCCCGATGGGAAAGGGATGTCCCGCTACCCAGATCACTTCGCCAGTAGCGGCATCCACCGCGTGTACTTTCCGGTCTCCCTGGGACGGCGCGCCGAAATATACCATACCCCCGGCGACGGAGGGAGAGTGCTGGACCCAGTCCCCGGTATCGTATTTCCACAACTCGGAGCCGCTGTCAGCGTCCAGGGCATAAAGGTGATTGTCGTTGGAGCCAAAAAATACCTTCCCGTCGGCAACCGTGGGCGTCGAGCGTATTACGTCACCAGTGGCAAAGCTCCACTGCAATTCCCCGGTATCCGCCGACAGCGCATACAGGTTCCCGTCGTCGGATCCCGCATAAACCATTCCCTCCGCCGCTGCCGGGGCCGTCACGACCCACCCGCCGGTCGGGAAGCTCCACAGGAACGATGGGTCCAGGGCCATCTGCCCGTCTCCCGTGGGGGGACCACTGCCCGGGCCGGCCGCTTCATTGGCCAGCTCCGGGAGACAGCCCAGCAGGCCCAGGGCGTAGGAGAGCATTTGCATGGCCTGCTCCGGCGTGGCATCCGGCGACGATGCTTTGGCCAGGTCCGCCAGCTTGTAGTTGCCCAACAATTCCCGCAGGCAGCCCTCCTGTTCTGCCGACAGCCCCCCGGTCTGGGCGTCCATCTCCGCCAGGGTTAATTCCTGCGCCGTCTCTTGCGAAACACACCCGATCAGGGTATCGCCGTACTCTCTCAGTTCCTCGTTCAGGCCGAAGGGTTCTTCCAGCGTCGCATCCACGGCCTCGTCGCCCAATTCGTTCCGTATGCATTCCTGCTCTTCGTCGGAAAAACTGTTGAACACATCGCCCCAGGTCGCATCGGGAGCGATGTCCCTGAAGGAAAAAGCTGCGGCAGCGGGCGCCGAGTTCGGCCCTTCCGACTGTTCTGCCGCACCGGCGCCCTCGTCCGTTGCTGCATCCGTTGCTTCCCCCGGGTTTGGCCGAGCGGACGCGGGCGCGACCACAACCGGGGTAGCCGTGGCCGCCTGGGGCCTGGAGGGAACGGGGTCTGCGGGCCGCTCTGAGGTGGCATTATCAGTAGCTGGCTGTGGCGCGGCCTCTACCGGAGCGACATTGGCTGTCGCCGCTGCCGGTCCTTCAGAAACTACTTCTGCCGGCGCCGGCTCCGGATCTGAACCACAGGCGGCCACCGCCGCCAGGGCCACCAGCCCGGCCAGCGTCAAAGAAATTACACGGAAGAAACTGCGGGAAAATACGATAGAGAAGGCCATCACCGCCTCCCACCTCCTGACAAAGTCCTGCCCTCGTTTCCACGCTACCATACCTTTCCTATACTTTCTACCTCGCTGAGCTATGTATCGTTTGCAACTATCAAGGCAATGGCGTCTCAAAATCCACCGGAATTCTGCCTCTCCCCAATCCCTCAATTGACACCCAAATGCTTCAGGATTACGCTTTGTAACCGCACATTGATTGCCAGCACCCCCTGCAATTTGCCACGGCGCTGGACTTCTCACTTCATCCCTGAACCGCTCCCGCGCAGCCTGAATAAGGATGGCCCCAGCTTATGACTACCACTTCCAACAAGAAAATAGCCGTGGTTGGCGCCGGCGGCACCGGCAGCGTCATCGGCGGCATGCTCACCGTGGCCGGCCACGATGTCGTAATGATTGACCAATGGGGCGCCCACGTTGACGCCATGAAGGCCAACGGCCTCCACATGTCCATCGCCGGCGAGGAATTCACCTCCCCGGTGCGCGCCCTCCACCTCTACGAGGTCTGCACCCTCGAAGACACCTTCGACATTGTCTTTCTGGCCTGCAAGTCCTACGACACCCTGTGGCTCACCCAGCTCATCCTTCCCTACCTGAAGGACGACGGGGTGCTGGTCTCCTCCCAGAACAGCCTGAATGACGAGTGGATCGCCCCGGTGGTCGGCCCTACCCGGGACATCGGCTGCGTCCTGACCATGTCCTCCGAGGTCTTTGAACCGGGCCACCTCAAGCGCAACACGGCCATGGACCGGACCACTTTCGTACTGGGCGAACTCCACGGACGAATTACTCCACGACTCCAGGAGTTGCAGTCCATCCTCAGCGCCGCCGGCAAGACGGAATTGACCACCAACCTGTGGGGGACCCGCTGGTCCAAGCTGGTATTCAACTGCATCGTGGCCCCGGTTTGCGCCCTGGCCGGCGTTGGCCCCGCCCACCTTACCGAGGCTCCCGAGCGCATCCGCGTCTGCCTGGAACTGGGTCGCGAAGCCCTGCTGGTGGGCCAGGCCCAGGGCTACAGCATGGAGCCCGTATTCGGCCTCTCCATGGAGGAGGCCGCCGCATCCCCCGAGGCTCTGGTG
>JAPPJA010000123.1 GCA_028874675.1 Chloroflexota bacterium | reverse complement strand
AACTTCCCAGGGAAAATTCTAAGACCCTTAAAACCAAGTTTGACTGAATACTAGATCCATTGGAATAAAACTGGTTAAGGTTACCGGTTCATCGTTCCAAAGTCGTTCATGGCGGAGGGAGATCTCGGTCACCCTGCGGGGCTCCCCCCCTATGGTGACTCCGGCCCAGAGGGGCATCGCAACTGAGGGGTGCCAGTTGAGGATGCCCGACGGAGTCACCTCGTGGCGCGCGCGGACAAGCAACTTACAGTCAGCAACTAGGCCAGCGTTTTCTAGGGGGCTCTCAACCAAGCCCTCATGACATGCTGCTTGTTCATCCGCAAAGTCGCTATAAGCCGGGTTTTCAGGAAGAAGACCTAGTCCACCCCGCAACAGGACTTGGGAATTCGAGCCGTCCGGGTTCATCGTATACATAAAAACCGTGCCTGCATGTTGGGGATAAGAAGCCCTACGGGCAACCAGTCGAGATCCATCAGGTGACCAGTCGGCCCACCACTTCCGTCCCTCCGGCGATTGAAACTCGGCCGGAGTACTGCCCACCAGTTCACCCTCTAGATTGACTACACAAACCCCAATAGAGCAGGGAAACAGAATGTGTTCGCCGGACGGCGACCAGCCAACAAATTCCACCAGTCTCAGCAGGTGCTCTGCCGGAGTGACACTGATATCGGCAGGAACATATTCGACGACAGTTTCCAGGTCGAGTACTCTCTCGAGGTTAGAACCTCTTGGGTCAACGGTAACCAGATAGGGTTTGGAGCCGATTAGCTTGGTGCTGGCTAGTCGAGCACCATCGGGAGACCAACTGGGCCATGCCCTAAGCCCACCAAGCAAGGATGCTGTCCTCTTATCCACATCCAACATTACGACTCCACCCCCATGTCTATAGGCAATCGAGCTTCCATCCGGTGACCATATCAGCGGCAACAGCAAGGGTGACGTGGCCATAATGGGAGGAGCGTAATCCCGATAATAGAAAGGCGACCGGTCTGTTCCGTCGATGTTCATGACCACGACCGCATCGGGCTGACCCAACCAATCAGGCATGCTAATGAAGGCGACTTTGGTACCGTCAGGTGACAGGGCAGGGTGTATGTTCGGGTCAGCATCGCTGGTCAACCGGATGACTCTATCGCTGCCGAGGGTGCGAGCTGCTATTTCGTAGTTGTAGCTGGAGAATCGGGGAGGGTTCACAGGAGGGCCATCATCGAGGTCCATTTCAAACTCGCAGGTAGCATACACAAGAGTCTCGCCGTCCATGGAAAGATCAGCATAAAACCCGAAAGCTGAGTCGTCTGCCAGACGGTGTCCTTCTACCCACGGGTTGGCGTCTACCAATGGTTGGAGTCGGGTTCCCTCTGAATCGACCTGCATAATCCAGCCACGGTCGTCGAAGATGATGCTCTTCCCGTCCGGGGTCCAATGTAGCGTGTATCCAAAGAGATCTGGAATCCGCCGCTCCAATTCGTTCAGGTACTTCCATTCGATCGGGTAGGGCCCGCAGGAATCGCGGAGTCTCTGGTCTTCGAATCGCTCCTTCTGTGTCGGAGTTGAGGGCGGTAGGAATACGGGAGTTTCCGCCGCAGAGGGTGCGCCGTCGGCAATTTCAGAAGCATCCAGGACAGTTGGCTTCGGCGTGGGTGTCGGCAGCGCCATCTCCACTCGGGTCACAGGCGACAATGCCGGGGTTGAAGTACTCTCAAACCCGATAATAGAGCTACTTCCTGGTGATTCATGCAGATACTGCTCCCCAGAAAGGTCTTGGTCATGGCATGCAGTGCCCACCATTGCCAAGGTAATTCCTCCGACAAAAATAAGCGTCTTCAAAGCAGGCTGATAGCTTGTCATAGTATGGACACCAAACCTTTCTAGTCGTTCTGGTAAAGAGCCAACAAAGCCATGATATCGAGTGGGTGAGGGTAACTGTCAAATTCGCTGGCTATCTGGCGGTTTCCGAGATGACCGAGTACGTAAAGCTCTACTCTGTCATAATTCATAACAGAGCCTGGGACTGTTGGGTGCCCTGACATTTGTTCGATCCAGACCGCTTTATCCACCGTGCCGCCCCGAATTCCCAGCAGGTGCCCTGCTTCATGTAGAGCGGTACGATAAGCGTTACCTGCAGTTGATGTACATCGGCTGAAATTAGCGTCAGTACGTCCTGCTATGCCGTCGAACCCTGGAAGGGTTAAGCTTGTACACCTAGAATATTCGCCTTCCTGAAGAATGATGTTGGCAACACGCTCACCCGTTCGGGGACTATCTTCCTTTGGTACAACGCAGGCAGGTGCATTGCTGGTTGCGCACGCAAAGTAACCCACATCCTTAGAGAATTCGGAGAAGAACACGTGCTGTTTAAGGTCTGCGACATTTGGGTCATCGTAATCCACCATTCTGACCTCATTATGGGCCAAAGAGTCATCGTGCATTCTGGTGTAGTTGGCTATATTTGCCAAGAATGCTTTTATCTCCCCTAAGGTGAGAATCCTGGGATCAACACGGTGCATCTCTGCCGCCAACTGCGATGAAACGTCCTCGTAATCGGCACACTCCTCCCTCTTCATATCGTCAGCGAACACCAGATTTCCGGTAGCTAGTTCCCAAATGTCAAACGCGTAGTCTATCAGTGTTTCCCATTCTCTTTGGAGGGGATGGAAGGGTTGCGTCAACCGGATGACGGCTCGGCCCTAGCCGATGGACTAGCCCCCATAGCCGACCGCGCCGAGTACGTCCACAGGATTGGAGTGCAGCGGCAGGAGATTGGGGTGCCCCCAAGCATGAAGGTGCGGGAGGCGCTGCGCCTGTTCGCCGCCCTGTACCGGACGTCCGTCTCCCTGACGGAGCTCACAGGCGAGCAGGGGCTCGATGAAAGCGTTTCCAGGACCTACGACTCGCTTTCGGGAGGCCAGAAGCGGCGGGTCAACATCGCGCTGGCTCTTGTGGGGGCCCCCGATATTGTATTCCTTGATGAGCCCACCACCGGCCTAGACCCCGAGTACCGCTTCCGGTTCTGGGAGTACCTCAGGCAGCAGAACAGCCCCGGCATGACGGTCGTGGCGACCACGCACTACATGGAGGAGGCGCGAGAATATTGCGACGTCGTGCTCCTGATGAACCACGGCAGGGACGTGGCGTACGGCCCCCCTGAGGGCCTCATCGCTGACTCGGGGGTGGCGCGCGCGTCGTGCTGCCCAGGGCGGCCCTGGGGGCCATTAGATCGGACGCGCTGGCGAAAGTGCCGGGCGTAGTCAACGTCCGCACAGCGGAGACCAGCTTCTAGGTCTATGGGGATGGCAGTGTCGTGGGCAGCGTTGCGGAGTTTCTATCCGCGAGGGGGGTCTCGCCAGGCGTGGCGGAGACTCGGCCTGTGAACCTCGATGACGTCTATTTTCTGGCAGTCGCGAATGAAGGCGCGCCGGGAGGCCTGGAATGAATTCCAAGGCGCTGCAACGGTTGATCTACACGGAGTTGCTCATGGCAGTGCGTGAGCCTGGCGCCATGTTCCTGTCGGTGATACTGCCTTTGGCCGTGCTCTTGGTCCCGGGATTCTCGGTGGGCGGCACGGAGATTGAGGTGAGCAAGGGCCCAGGAGTCGTTGATCTCTTCCACGTGCGGGACGTACTCCTGGCGGGGAACCTCGCCTGGGTGACTGCCGGCTTCGGCATTGTAGCTTTGCCCCAGGCGCTGGTGGAGCTCCGACAACACGGGGTGTTCGGGCGTTACCGGGTTACGCCCATGCCGTCTTTGGCGCTCATAGCGGCTCCGCTGGCCGTTGGAGCCGCCGCAATAGTTGCGTCGCTCGCGCTCATGCTCGTTGTGGGCTGGGTGGTTTTCGGCATACGCTTCGCGGGCAATGCGGCGATGGTGGCGCTGGCGGTCTCGCTATCCTACCTGGCGTTTGCCGCGCTGGGCATAGCCGTCACGTCCCGCATTCGCAACGTGCGGACGGCGCTGGGGCTGGGACTGCTCCTGTTCGCCCCCATGTTTGTCCTCAGCGGATCATTCGGTCCGAGAGAGACGTTCCCCGCAGTCCTCCGCGTCGTGGGCGACTGGCTACCCTTGACGCACTCCTATGACCTGCTCCCTTTCCCTTGGCTGGGCGGGACGTGGGGGGTTGAGACGACGATCGGCACTCCTGTCTGGGTCTCCTTCGCTTACCTGGGGGCGGTAGCGGCCGTCCGCGTTGCTGCCAGCGCAAGATTGTTTCGGTGGGACTAGGGTCGAGGCAAATCAGTTAGTCCCGCCTCGCGCCCCCGTCAGCGGATCCCAGCTCTAAGTGGGACCGCAATTCGAAAGTTCCTGATTTAGTCGAGGGTGGTGGGCCCAGTTCCCGATCCAACTCATCAACACTCTTTGAGCGTAGCGCTTCTCCCGGTCTTCCGGCCTGCAAGCGCGCCAGCAAAGCTACTTCCGGGGCCTGGAACCGTGTGAACGGACCAGTGGTCTCTCCCTTCGGCATCACGTTCTGCCGGCTTTGAGGGCCGCGTAGGCCTGTAGGTCTTGGGTCCGGGAACGGACTTGATGTGCTCTCAAGCCGCGACAGCCTCGGCCCGGGTCTTGCCCTTGTTCCCCGGGTCCGCCCAGAAATCCGTGACGAAGTTGTTGAATCGACCGGCGGGGATCCTCGGAAAGGGGCCCTCCCAACGCATAAGCTCCAGTAGTCGATTGGCGAGATCCGCGTAGGTGATGCGCTGGCCTGCCCGAAGTTGCGTACGGCGCCATTCGTTG
>JAPPJA010000369.1 GCA_028874675.1 Chloroflexota bacterium | reverse complement strand
GGCTTCATCTTCCCGGCAGACGGCATCTACGCCACCTGGGCCCTCGTCGATGGGGTCCGCCTCCCCTCCGCTACCAGCATCGGCGTACGTCCAACTTTTGGGCTCTCCGATCGCCTGGTGGAGGTGTACATCCTGGACTTTGAGGGGGACCTGTACGGCCGGGAGCTGG
Organism: Chloroflexota bacterium; assembly: GCA_028874675.1. Classification (GTDB taxonomy): domain Bacteria; phylum Chloroflexota; class Dehalococcoidia; order Lucifugimonadales; family UBA3495; genus Bin22. The sequence continues at coordinate 4,576 of JAPPJA010000369.1, read as the reverse complement.
AGGTGGAGTTTGTGGACAAGCTCCGGGACCAGGAGACCTTCAGCAGCCTGGACGCCCTGGTAGAACAGATCAACCGGGACGTGGCCAATACCCGGGACGCCCTGGCAATTTCGGGAGGCGCCAATGGCCATTAGTCCGGCGGATTTGAAGCGCGTCACCGAGCGCGGCGTCAGCAATATCATTGTCCGGGAGGAGTTCGTCAAGCTGCTGGAGGAGGATAAGCCCCTGCGGCTGAAGATGGGCTTCGACCCCAGCCGCCCGGACATCCACCTGGGCCACGTCGTCGGCCTCCGCAAGCTGCGGCAACTGCAGGACCTGGGGCACCAGCTTATCCTCATCGTAGGCGACTGGACCGCCCAAATCGGCGACCCCAGCGGACGCTCCGCCACCAGGCCCATGCTCACCCACGAAGAGGTCATGGAAAACGCCCAGTCCTACCTCCAACAGTTCTTCAAGGTGGTGGACCGGGACCGGGCCCAGGTTGTGTACCAGAGCGAGTGGTTCGGCAAGTTTTCCCTGGCGGACGTAATTGGGCTGACGGGCCGCTTCACCGTGGCCCAGTTCCTGGAACGGGACGATTTCGCCAAGCGGTTCGCCGAGCACCGGCCCATCGCCATAACCGAACTGCTCTATCCCCTGCTGCAGGCCTACGATTCCGTGGCCATTGAGTCCGACGTGGAATTTGGCGGCACCGACCAGATGTTCAACCTGCTGGTGGGGCGGGAGCTGCAGGGAATGATGGGACAGCGGCCCCAGCAGTGTTTCCTGATGCCCATCCTCGTAGGGACCGACGGCGTCCAGAAGATGAGCAAGAGCCTGGACAACTACGTGGGCGTCGATGAACCTCCCGACGACATGTTCGGCAAGATAATGTCCCTGCCCGACGAGTTGATTGTTTCCTACTTTGACCTCCTGACGGATACGCCTGAAGCCGACCTGGAAGAAATGACCCGGAGCATCGCCGGTCAGACCGTCAATCCCATGGACCTGAAGAAGCAGCTGGCGGGGGAGATTACCCAGGTGTTCCACGATGGGGACGCCGCCACCGCTGCCAGGGAACGTTTCGAGCGGGTGGTGCAGCAGAGGGCTCTTCCCGAAGACATGCCGATTGTGACTATCGCGTCTCTCACCGGCCCCCGGTGGAGCAACGCCCTGGTTTCGGCGGGCCTGGTTGCCAGCGTCAGCGAAGGCAAGCGCATGATTAACCAGGGGGCAGTCGAACTTTTCCCGCCCTCGGGTCCTTCCCATAAATTGACGGAAGACGGCCAGTTCCTGGCGCCTGAATCGGGGACGGCGGTAAAGGTGGGCCGGCGCCGGTTTGCCTCCCTGCAGGAATAGCCGACCCGCAAAATCTCCCGCGCCGCCACTGCCCGCCTATACATCCGCTCCTTGCAGTTCCCCCCTCGCCCTCCGGCGTTGACGCCCCATTTCCCGCCTAGTTAGACTGGTACCAGCAACACCAGAGGGAGAAGGCTAGTGTTTTCTACCGAAGAACTGGACCTGATAAGGCAGCAGGGCGCCAGGTGGCGGGACAGAAACTCTGCCAGTTCGGGCCGCAAGGCGTTTTACAAGACCCTGTCCCAGATTCCGGTGCAGAGCGTCTATACCCCTGAGGACCTCCAGGAAGCCGATTATCTGCAGGACTTTGGCCTGCCAGGTGAGTTTCCCTACCTGCGCGGAGTCCACCCCGGGGGCTATCGGGAGCGGCTGTGGACCATGCGGATGTTTGCCGGCTTCGGGCTTCCGGAGGAGACCAACGAACGGTTCCGGTTCCTGCTGGACAACGGTCAGGCCGGCCTCAGCACAGCCTTCGATATGCCGACCCTGTACGGTTACGATACTGACGATCCCCGGGCCGCCGGAGAATTTGGAAAGTGCGGCGTGGCGGTGTCCTCCCTGGCCGACATGGAGACCCTGTTCGACGGCATTCCCCTGGGGCAGGTCACCACGTCGATGACCATCAACAGTCCTGCCGCCATCATCTGGGCGATGTATATCGTGGTGGCGGAGAAGCAGGGAGTGCCCCTGGACCAAATTGGCGGTACCCTGCAGAACGATATCCTGAAGGAGTACCTGGCCCAGAACGAGTACATCTTCCCGCCGGAACCGTCGCTGCGCCTGGTTGTGGACACTATTGAGTTCGCCACCCGCTATATGCCCCGCTGGAATCCCATCAGCATCAGCGGCTACCACATCAGGGAGGCCGGTTCCAACGCAGTCCAGGAGTTGGCCTTCACGCTGGCTGACGGGTTTGAGTACGTTCGGCGGTGCATTGACCGGGGCATGACCGTGGACGATTTCGCCCCTAGGCTCAGCTTCTTCTTCAACGCCCACAATGACTTCTTCGAGGAGATCGCCAAGTACCGGGCGGCCCGCCGGATCTGGGCGCGGGAGATGCGCGACACCTTCGGCGCGAAGCACGAGCGGTCCTGCTGGCTGAGGTTTCACGCCCAGACCTCGGGGGCATCACTTACCGCCCAGCAACCGGAGAACAACGTGGTGCGCGTGGGACTGCAGGCCCTGGCCGCCGTTCTGGGCGGCTGCCAGTCGCTGCACACCAACGGCAAGGATGAAGCATGGGCCCTGCCTTCGGAACAGGCTGCCCTGCAGGCTCTGCGTACCCAGCAGATTATTGCCCACGAGACCGGCGTCACCGACACTGTTGACCCCCTGGGCGGCAGCTATTTCCTGGAATCGCTCACCCGGGAGGTGGAAGCCGGCGCCGTTGACTACTTCCGCAGGATCGAGGATGTGGGTGGCGTGGTGCCGGCCCTGGAGTCGGGCTTTTTCCAGCGGGAAATTGCCGAAGCGGCCTACGTTTACCAGAGGGAAGAGGACCGAAGGGAGCGAATAACCGTCGGCGTGAACGACTACGTGACCGATGAGGAGTTAGGCATTCCCCTCCTCCGCGTTGACCGGGAAGGGAAAGCGCGGCAGATCGAAAACCTGAACAGAATCCGGCGCACCCGCGACAACCACCAGGTGTCCATAAGACTAAGGGAGTTGGAACAGGCCGCCCGGGGTTCAGAAAACCTGATGCCTCCGCTCCTGGAAGCGGTCAGGGCCTACGCCACCCTGGGAGAAATGATGGGAGTCTTCCGGGATGTGTTTGGAGAGTACCAGCCGGGTTGGGGGTTTTAGCTCCGCAGCGGAATGCAAGGGCTTCGCAGCAGTTGCCAGGCCACAAGTCCCTGAAACAAAGCTGAGGGCGGGAGTGAAGTCCCGCCCTCAGTTGCGTCGCCTGAATGACTCACTGAAGGGAAGACCTGGTTACACCCGTTCCTCTTCCTTGAGGCGCTTGGTCTCTTCGATAACCCGCTGTTCGATGTTGGCGGGCACCGGCTCATAGTGGTCAAACTCCAGGCGGTAGCTGCCCCGGCCCTGGGTCAGGGAGCGCATGTCCTGGGCGTAACGCTGCACTTCGGACAGCGGAACCTCCGCCTCGACCACGGTATAGCGGTCACCAGGGTTCATACCCAGGATGCGGCCCCGCTTGCCGTTGAGGTCGCTCATGACCTCACCGGTGTAGGCCTCCGGCACGTTGACCGTCAGCTTGACGATGGGCTCCAGCAGGATGGGGCTTGCGTCGGCCATGCCCTTCTTGAAGGCCTGGGAACCTGCTATCTCAAAGGACATGCCGGAGGAATCCACGTCGTGATAGCTCCCGTCGTAGATTACCGTCTTCAGGTCCACCACGGGGAACCCGGCAAGGATGCCTTCCTCCATGGACTTGACGACCCCTTTCTCTACCGCCGGGATGTATTCCCGGGGAACCCGGCCGCCGACTATCTCCGAACCGAATTCAAAGCCGTTGTCCCGGTCCATGGGCTCCAGGCGCAGCAGCACGTGTCCGTACTGGCCGTGGCCGCCGGACTGCTTCTTGTGACGGTACTCGGTGTTGATTACCCGGGTTATGGTCTCCCGGTAGGCCACCTTGGGCATCCGGAGCAGCAGATCGGCGCCAAACTTGCGCTTGATGCGCTCAATGGCCACCTCAATCTGCGCGTCGCCCAGGCCGGTCAGCAGGCTGTCGCCGGTGTCGGCATCCCTGCTGTATCGCAGGCTGGGGTCCTCCTCAACGATGCGGGCCAGGGACGTGGACATCTTGTCCAGGTCGGCCTTGGTGGCCGGCGCCACCGCGACGCTGTAGTAGCCCCGGGGGAATTCAATGGGGTTAAAGGTGACCTGGTTTTCCCGAGCGCAGAGAGTATCGGCAGTCACCGTGACGCCCAGCTTCCCGATGGCGCCCATATCGCCGGCAACAACCTCGGAGATGTTCTCCTGGGACTTGCCCCTGGGGAGATACAGTTGCCCGATGCGCTCCGACTGGTTCCGGTTGGAGTTCCAGACTTCAGAATTGCTCTTGAAGGTGCCGCGATACACGCGGAAGAGGGAAAGCTTGCCAACGAAGGGGTCCGCGGTGGTCTTGAAGACGAAGGAGGCCAGGGGGGCGCCGGCGTCAACTTCACACTCCACGGATTCGCTATTGGCGTTCTTCATATCCGGAGACATACCTTCCAGGGGAGACGGCAGAAATTCCCGCACGAATTCGAGGTACTCTTCCACGCCCATGTTC
>JAPPJA010000065.1 GCA_028874675.1 Chloroflexota bacterium | reverse complement strand
CCATGGTGACATATTCGCTTTTCAAAAATGGGGACGGAATCGCTGGACAACAACAGAATGCGGGTCAGTTGAAGCGAATTCCAATTACTGTCCCAGGTCAGGGCATTAGGGGGTATTGGAAGGTGTTTTGTGGTATGAAGCTTTGTGAGGAGGTCGCGAAATATGATGAATTGAATTTGGCACCCCTCGCACGAAGGATCATTGATTCCGATCGCCGGATGTCCGGTACCGGGCCGCTTTCCTTCTGACAACGATCGGGTAGTGTTAGACCCGTATAATACCCTCCCACCGCAACAACGGCGCCAGAGCCGCTTTCACCTTGTCCGACAGCTTACGGCCCGCCTCCGACTACTCTCTCGAGGAGCTGCTCGAAGATCTGAGAGCCTACCGTGGCAGCCAACTCCAGCATCTCGCCCTGGGCGCGGTCGAGCTGATGCCGGCACACCTGGCAATTGACGAACTCGATCTGGCCCGGGAGCCGGGCGCGGTTGCGATCCACCTGGCGGCCGCAGAGAGTGCGGTCTTGGCGATAGTCCCAAGCATGACGGCGGAGAGCTCCAGGCCCCGGACAATGGTGATTGCTGGCGCCATGATTCCAGCGTACAACAGAGGTGCCGGTTCATGTCTTTTGGAATCGGGTAAAAGAGATGGGTGAGGGTCAGGAGACTACCATAACTTCTGTTGTGCGAAGGGGAAGGGCCATGATTGTTGGAATGTTCAGGACCGCCGCTTTGGTTGTGGCTGTGTTGGGGGTGGTGCTGGCCGCGCCTGTTACGCAGGTTTCTGCCCAAGGAGGGACGGACTTTAATTTGGACAGCGCCAACAACAATCCTACTGGCATCACCTGGGACGGGACATATTTGAGGGTGACGCAATTGGGGGTTACGGACAAGGTGTTCACCTACACCACCAGCGGCACTCACGTCTCCGCCCAGGACTTTAATTTGGACAGCGCCAACAACAATCCTACTGGCATCACCTGGGACGGGACATATTTGAGGGTGACGCAAGGCGGCTCGGGGGGGTCAGTTTACACCTACCGGACTGATGGCACTCACGTTTCTGGAGAGGACTTTAATATCAGCTTGGGCATTCGGGGTGGGTCAGGTATCACCTCAGGAGGGGACTCCTTTTATGTTGTAAGCCATACCTCAAACCCTAGCTTAGGGTCAGATGGGTACGTCTTTTCAGCTGACGGGGCTTACCGCGACATTACATTTGAAATAGGCAGTAATTCTGACATATTGAGAATATCGGGTGTTACCCTGGTTGGTTCTTTTCTGGCGGTGGTGGGCACTACGGAGGACAGGGTCTACTATTACGATTTCGATGATGTATATACCGGCGTTTCAAGTATTCCTGCCGCACCTGATCTGGTGGAGGCTTCGCGCAACGATGATTATGATCAGGTTACTGTCACCTGGGACTTGGACGACACATCGGTGGAGTTTCAGATCCAGCGCCTCGAGGCTACCACCGTCGCGGCCGGAGAGCAAATCCGCATTGAGTACGGAAATGCAGTTACTTTTACCGAGAGCACCGGCTTAAGAGGTCTTGACGAGTACGTGGACGACACGGTGGACCCGTCCACCACCTACCAGTACCGGGTCCGGGCCAAGGGGGCCAACTACGGCCCCTGGTCCGCCTACGCCTTCAGCGGGGCCGAGCCCAGGCCCGACCAGCTGGACGCCCCGACCAACGTGGAGGTGGCCCGGGCCACGGGCAACGACCAGGTTACGGTCATCTGGACCGCGCCCCCGGGCGACGTCCAGGGCTACTTCGTCCAGCGCCAGGAGCTGGTGGAGAGCGGCGGCAGCACCTTCTTCGCCAACACCGTCACCCTGAACGACCCGGCCCTCAGCTCCGCCACCCTGACCTACACGGACACGGCCATCCTGCCCGGCCGCATCTACGAGTACCGCGTCGCCGCGGTGAAGGACGACCTGGTGGGCGAGTACAGCGACTGGGCAAGGTCCGGGGCGGTGAACCGGTCGCTGGGCAACGCTCCCGCCAACTTCCGGCTGTCGGAGCATACCGAGCGCGACGACCGGCTGGAGTACTGGCTGGAGTGGGACGCCGCGGACGGGGCCGACGAGTACGAAATCAACGTCCGGTACCACGACGCGCTGACCGGCGTGGCAACCGCTGTGTCGCCGTCTCCGGTGGTTACCGAGACGGCTTACTTCTATACCGCCTACGGGCGGGCCGAGTTCCAAGTGCGGAGCCGGATGATTGACGAGGCGCTGTGCGGCAGCGGCATCGACGACCGGTGCGTCAGCCACTGGACGGGCTGGCTGGACGTGGGGTTTGTGCCGCCGGTGGTCGACGTGGAGCTGCCCAACGTGCTGGAGACGCCGCCCACGCCGCCGCCCGAGGCCGTGGCGCTGCGGGAGGACGTTATTGAGGTGGTGGAGGCCAGCCTGGACCCGGTGGGGCTGCCCTACGACGCCGGCCTGTTCGTGGACATGATGGTGGTCGTCGGGGGCGCGGTGCTGTTCGGCATCGCCTACCTGGTCGGGGCGTCCCGGGGCGTCAACCAGCCGGCCATCGGCGTGGGCATGGGGGCCGTCCTGTACGTCCTGGTGCTGTCGGTGGGCGTCACGCTGCTGGAAACGCCCCTGCCCTGGCTGGTGGCGGGCCTGACCATCCTGATTCTCGGCGGGGGCCTGGCCGTGGGCCGCATCACCGGCGTCCTGGGCGACCGGGCGGGATAGGAGGAGACGCGTTATGTGGGAAGTAAGCAAGGGCCTGTTGAAGTTCACCGGCCGCCTGGCCTTCTTTACCGCCCAGTTCGGGGCGGTGGCGGCGCTGGGGATGTTCTACGGGTTCAGCCAGTCGGAGCTCACCTTCGTGACGGTGCTGGGCCTGCTGGCCCTGGTGGCCGGCGGCGGGCTGGTGTGGCTGTTCCTGGAGGCGGCGTGGATCAAGCCGGCCCAGCGGGCGGCCCGGGAGCTGAAAAAGGCGGCAAGGCCGCGGAGGAGAAGGTAAGACCGGTTTGAAATAACGAAACTTGACCTCTATCATACTTTTTTGTATTATCCCGGTTCCCCCCAAAAGGGGTAGCAAGGAGGTCAAATATGTAGGACCCACTAGAAAATCGCAAGCAATTATTTACAGAAAGGGAGCATTAGATGAACCTGTTAAGAGTTCGCACGCTGGCGACCTTTTTGGTGGTGGGTCTGGTTTCCGTCAGTCTTATGGCACTTTCTGACGGCCCCATCACCTCCAAAGACGCCAAGACGATGACCGGCGACAACGACGTTACACACAGCAGTACTGTCTATTACAACAAGGCGACCAACCCGTTCATTGCCTACGTGGATCGAGTGTACTGGGGGGCCAAGCCCGCCGAAGACCTGGAGTTCTGGCAGTTCGCGTCGGAGTGGAAAAGGGACGATACCAAGTACAAGGAATGGGACGGCAACTCCTGGGAAACGGAAAAAACCGTGAAAGCCGGACGTTGGCGTGACTGCGGGAGCGCTGACGATGGCCTCTGCTGGTGGAACCTGAACAACAACGTCACCCTGGAAAATTCCGCACGTGTAGACCAGCGGCTCATATACCGATACTTTTACTATGCCGGCATGAAGAACAACGAAATGAAATGGTCTGGACTATGGCACAGGCACTATCTTGAGTAATGAGTAAAAAGAGAGGTTCCTTATGGCTCAAAGCCTATCCCTGAAGTTAGCTCTTGTTCTGGTGATTCTTGCGCTGACCGCTGCCGGCATTTTTGTCGCAGTATCGACTTCGGCCCGGGCCGAAGTGCCAGAAGCTCCTGACATTCCGACATGGCCCTCGTTCACCATGTTGTACGAGGCTGACGGGCCCATCTATTCCGTTGGCGACTCCGACCCAGTTTCGACCAGAGAGGTGCGGCAGTTAGTCTATACGTCCCCCACTCAATGGACTGATACCGTCATCGAAGCCACCGCCGTCCAAACCCCTGTAGGAACCGAAAGCACGGTGGGAAACACCTCGAATCTCAAGGATACTTCCTACACCGAATCCGACGCGTCGGGCGAAACTACCTACACGGAGACCGTTGAGGCCGATACGACAATTCTGGTTAGCGGAGTACCTGCACCTTTCCCCATCGAGGACTCCAGAATTACCACTTCGCCCACCACCACCGAGGCTAAGGTGTGTTTCTTTGACGAATGCACCGAAAACGCTCCAGGGCTGCTGTATAGAAAGGCCAGCGGGACCGAAGCAGTTTACGTCGATGACGCCCGGGGGATTCCCCTACGGATGGAAGACTCCTTCGTTGTCAGAGAAATTCGCATTAACGCCGCCAGGCAGCAACTTTCTCAGTAAAGGCGGGAATATTCAGACAGGAACAGGGACCGTAGCCGCGGCCACGGTCCCTGTTTTGGTTCGCCCATCGCCCATTTCGTAAACCCCTGAAAACGAGAACGGGCGGGGATTCCCCGCCCGTTCCTTACCAACTTAGTACCGGCTTACTCGTAACCCAGATACTTCCACTCAAACTCGCACTCCAGGCCGGACCCTGGCGGCTTGCTGACCACTTTGCACCGCCCCGTATATTGACAAATATTGCTTATTCCCTTACCTTGCAGGCATAAATTGCGGAAATAAAGCGGGGGCCCCCGAGAGGGAGCCCCCTGACACCGGAATCCGGCGAGGGCCCCGGTGCTATCTTCCATGATACCACATTCGGGTAGCCCCCTGGCCTCGCCCCGCCGCTGTCAACAGGGCAATTGCATTTTAACTGCGGAGCACTTTAAGCAAGTAATCGTTGCGCCA
>JAPPJA010000367.1 GCA_028874675.1 Chloroflexota bacterium | reverse complement strand
CGACCAGGGCGCTAACTGGCTGGCCATCCATCTGATCTACGAGAGCTATGGGTTGCGTCTCATCTACGAAGACGACAAGGTCAGCCACCGTTTCCATCGCCGTCTCATCGACATGAGAGAAATCTCCGGGGTCCTTGGGCCGATTTTTGAGCAGCACAACAAGCCGTTGATATACACAGTCGGCACTGATGTCCACTATGTCACCGTAACCGATGGCGCAATTCGCGACACGTGGGACAGCCGACAGATGGGCGACATTGACCAACTGGGCCGGGCCGGCCGGATCAAGTTCCTCTGGATCAGGTCCGACGATGACGAACTCACCGAAGGGGCCCACGCCCGGTTCAACACCTACGCGCGAGCACGCTGCTACGATATGGCCATGTTGCCCTGGCGGTAGCCGTGAATTGTTCGGAGGAGTTTCCGGACAGACATAACACGTCCCGCTGGTTGGACTGCGCCTGACGTCGGCAAGAGCTTGCTCTCCCAGACCTTGGCCCGATAGGCCATCCGCGCCGGGCACACCGACCGCTCTAGTTGGCCGGGCGCGGGGGCCGCTACCGCGACTTGACCAGCATGAGTGCAGCTATGTGCGCCGGCTCGTCTGGTGTGACCGGGGTTGGCGCCGGGTCGGTCAGTGGCCTGACAGTGCGATGGTCCGGTCGGCCCTGCGTACTTGGAAAGTGAGGATGTCGTCCGTGGGATCGTGGGTCATCCGCAGGTCTTTGAGGATGTCCTGACCAAGGATGCAGGGCAAGCCCGCGGGGCGTCCTGGGGCGTTGCTATCCAAATGTCCACGTCATAGTGGTAAACAGACACGCCGTTGGTTAGCGTTTAACCATCGGTGATAGCTACTGGTCAGTGCGATAGACGTATCGAGTGTCCCAGAGGCCGTAGAGGGTGGCGGTGGTATTGCCGAACGTGTTGCGGACCGCGGTGAGCCGCTCGCCCAAGGTGGTGTAGATCAGCGGGACGTTCTCAGCGGCCAATTCCTGGGCGCGGTGATAGTGCTGCACCCGAGTAGCGTGATCCGGTTCCTGACTGGCCGTTACGTAAAGATCGTCGATTTCGGCTTCCCAATCGGTGGCCGGCTGCATCTGGTTGGGATGCCACAGGTGGAGGTTGGCGCTGCTGTGCCAGAGGGCGATGCCATCGAACGGGTCGGGGCCCCCCGAAAATCCGATGATGACCGCGTCCCAGTCATACGAGGCGGTCAGGCTATGGACCAATGGGCTGAACTCAAGGAATTGGTAAGTGGCTCCGATGCCGACGTCGCTCAGCCCGCGGTGGATTATCGCGCCCACCTTCTGAAATCCGGTGCTGCCCCGGGCGGTCATCAGGGTGAACTCGATGGGGTTGCCCGCATCGTCCTCCCGTATTCCGTCGCCGTCAGTGTCGACCCAACCGATCTCGTCCAGCATCTCCCGGGCCCGGTCCACGTCGTATTCGTAACGCCGGACGTCGGGGTTGTGGAAGTCGCCCGCGGCCGGGCTGATCGAAGACCATTGGGGGTAGCCCTGGCCGTGCTGCACTTCGTCGATGATGGTTTCCTTGTCGATGACGTGGGCCACCGCCTGGCGGAACTGCCGGTTGCGGAACCAGTTTCGCTTTTCGGGCGCCACGTAGGGTTCTCCGGTCTCTGGGTCTTGACCCGGGTTCATGTTGAACGTTAGGAACGTCGTTCCGAAGCCGGGGCCGCGGCGGTGGATGGTGAAGTTCTCTTCCTGTTGCAGCGCCGCCAATCTGGCAAACTCCCTACCAGACACGGCGTGCACGTCGGTTTCGCCGGCCCGGAAGAGCTCCAGCGCGGCCTCTGAGTTGGCGACGACAATGTGGACGATCCGGTTCAGGTAGGGCAGGGAGTTTCCAGAGGCGTCCTTGAGCCAGTAGTCGGGGTTGCGGTGCAACACCAGCTGCTGTCTGGGCCGGTAACTGCCGATGGTGAAGGGGCCGGTGCCGACGACCGTGGCGGGATCGGCGTCAATGGCCCAGGTTTCGGCGAATGTGCCGTCGTTCACCCGGGGTTCCAAGATATGTTTCGGATAGATCGGCGTTGCCATCGAACGCAGGAAGGGCGCGAACGGGGTGGGCAGCACGAATTGGACGGTATGGTCGTCCAGGGCGGTCACGGCCATACGCTTTTCCACCCACGCGCCGGTGCCCTCATCCTGAAAGCGGAAGGTGAACGTGTCCCTGGCGTTCGCGCGAAAGCCCGAGTTGTAGATAATGCCGTTGAAGGTGAAATCCACATCGTGGGCGGTGAAAGGCGTCCCGTCGTGCCAGCGCACGTCCCGGCGCAGGCGGAAGGTCCAAGTCAGACCGTCGTCGGAGCGCTCCCAGGATTCGGCCAGGGACGGCTCGACTCGATCGGTCAGCCAGGAAGTTTGGGTCAGTCCTTCGAAGAGGTGGCTCAGAACGTTCACCGAGGGCAGGTCGTTGGCGAGGGCCAGGTTGAAGGTGAGCGGATCGGAAATTGTCGCCAGCGTCAGGCTGCCGCCGGGTTTGCCGACCACATACTCGAACTGGGCGGCGTTCCGGTTGAGGCGATCCACTATCGCGGCCTGGTCCAGGGCAGGACGCGCAGCCGGCACCCCCGGGCACACCGGTGGTCCCGGGTTCAGGCGCAAAACCTCGGTCCATGCCGACCATGCCCCCGGGTACGTGAAACGGTCCTGGGAGGCGCCCATGATGAATCGGTACTCCACGCCCGGCACCAGATGGGAGACGGTATGGCCGGACTGGCCGGTGTTTGCGATGACGATGCTGGTGAGACTCTCGTGCCAGGGCCGACCCGCGTCAACCGTGGCCCGAAGATTGGGGATCGCCACCCAAGCGATGCGATAGACGGGGACTCCAACCACCGGGTCCCAGGACAGCTCAACGGTCCCGGGAGCGGCGCCGTTGGCGGCGACCATATTGGCGGGTGCGGCCAACGGCGGGGCCTGCCCGTGGGCCGAATTAGCGGTTGCGCCTGTGATGACCAAGACGATGGCGAGCAGCGCGATGATGCAGAATTTCATGGTTCGGGTTACCCCTGTTGCCTCATTGGGAAATGTTACCGAAACTTTAGCACCTGGGATCCGCTTCAGTCAGGGTCAGTTCCTGCATTGCAGGGAGTTCCGCCATGAACTCACCGGCCGTGGCATAGACCAGCTTTTCGGCCATGATGCCGCGGCTCTGTTGCAGCCGCTGGTTGGCTTCCCAGGCTTCCTCGCTGCCCTGCTGGTAGATGTGGTAGGGGGCGTTGGCCTTGTGCCGGTCAGCCTGCCGCCAGGCCGTGATGCGCTTGTTGATTGCATCGGGGTGATTGCGCCCGCTGCGCTTGGGCAGGTTGGGTTCGCGGTTCAGGACATCGACGGCGGCGTTGTAGGCCAGGTTCTGCTGAATGGCGTGGTAGCCGATGGCGGCGCTGCCTTCCGGGTCGCGACACAACGCGAATATCAGAGGGTGTGTGACAAATGGCTTCAAGCAGGTTGGAGACGTTTGAGCATCAGGTGGATCATGGCGATGTGAACCCAGGCTTCGCTGCTCTCGGTGCGCTCTTCGTAGTCTTTGCTCAACCGGCGACATCGGCTCAACCAGGCCAGGGTTCGTTCCACCACCCATCTGCGTGGCAATACCTCAAAGTGGTGGCTGTTGGGTTTGCGTTTCACCACGGTCAGCAGCCATCCGCCCACCGTCCAGGCCCAGTCCACCAGTTGACCCGCGTAGCCAGCATCAGCCCAGATCAACTGCAACCTGGGGAAACTGCCCAGCAGCTTGGCCAACACCAACTTGGCGCCGTCCCGGTCCCCGTGTCGTGGCACGGGGCAGGCTCTGGATGTTGGCGGCGTGCACCACCACCGCCAGCAGCAAGCCCATGGTGTCCACCACGATATGCCGTTTGCGTCCGGTTACCTTCTTGCCAGCGTCGTAACCTCGGGGCCCCTTTTTCTGTGGTCTTCACCGACTGGCTTCGATCTTTGAACAATCCGATAATAGCTGCGCTGGGGGTGGCTTCCCGTCCGGCGGCTTCCCGAACCCGCTCCCGCAGGGACCTTTCTACCCGCTCCCAAGTCCCGTCGTCGCGCCACTTGCGGAAATACCACCACACCGTGCCCCAGGGTGGTTCGCCTCAGGCGGATGGGGTAGCATCCGCCGGGGATGCCACCGCGCAGAACGTACAGGATACCGTTGACCACCTCCCGGAGATCGGTGGTCCTGGGATGGCCTCTGGTAGTGTCCGCCGGGAGCAAAGATTCCAATTCCTGCCACTGGGCTTCGGTCAGGTCTGTGGGATAAGGTTTTCTGCTCATGGGGCCAGACTAACCGTCGCCACTTCCTCACCCCAAGAACCGCCCGCGCAGGTTTTCTACATTGTCACACACCCTCTTAGCTGGACTTTCCGCAATTTAAGCGGCGTAAGCGAGGGAATCCACCATTCGGTGGTACAGAGTGGTGGTGAGTTCCCGTACGTTGGGGTCGGCGACCGACAGTGAGAAACCTTCGGACGCCAGCCACAGGTGGCGTCGCACGAGGGCGATGGCATCCACGAAAGTCGGCGACGGCTTGTCGTACCAGGCGGCGGTGCGCTGGGTCATGGAGTGTTGTTTTTGCAACGAGTGGGCAGCCAGGGTGGTCCAGGAGAAGAGGCCCAGCAGGACGGGCGTAGTGCGGGTGATGGCCAGGTCGGACCACTGGCGCTGGGTCTCCATGCCCAGGTGGGTCCGCACCTCCTGAAAAGTAACTTCCAGTTGCCAGCGCAGGACAAACCATTCCAGGATCTGTATCGGGT
>JAPPJA010000576.1 GCA_028874675.1 Chloroflexota bacterium | reverse complement strand
GCCTGGACCTGGATGCCGCCGGAAACATCTACATTGCCGACAGCAACAATCACCGGGTAAGGGTTGTGGGCGCGGAGTAGAGGGAGGCGCGGCCGCCCTTGCACCGGCAGCAGGTCAGCGGACCTCCGCTTCCCGACCTTCCCCCTCGACGGGGAAAGGAACGTTGAATAGGCTCTTACGCGCGTTCGCGGTTCAGGACCAGTTCCAGAATGTCGCGGCTGGTGAGGGCGCCCATGAACTCCTCGGACACCCGGTCCACCACGGGCAGAGTGGTCAGGTGGTTCTCGGCCATTCGCTGCAGTACGTCCTCCAAGTGTTCATCCAGCCGGGCTACCGGCGGCTCAGACCGCATTAAATGGCTCAGGGGGGTACTCGTCCAGGCGTCCTCCGGCAGGTAGCGGAACATGCCGATGGATATGATGGCGGCCGCCGAGTCATTGTCAATCACCACGTAATCATGCTGCTGGGGCGTGGCCCAGATGTCGGTAAAGTCGCGCACCGACATTGAAGCCTTGGGATAGGGTCGGGAGCGGTCAAGGATATCTTCCACGGTAATGTCGTGAAGAACGAAACGGACAATCCCCCGGGGTATGTCGGTGGGGGTAGGAGTGGACTGCCGGCTCCGGCTGGCCCGGGAAGCCGTAAAGCTGATAATCGAGGGCATCAGCAGAATGTAGCAGAACATCACCAGGACCAGGAAGGAGAAAGTCACTTCGTCTATAATCGCCAGTTCTCTCAATACCAGCAGCAAGGCGATTTCCGCTACGCCCTTTCCCATCAGGCCGGAAGCCACGGCGTAAGGCACCGTCAGTCTCGATATGTAGGCTCCCAGGAAGGCCCCGACGAAGTTGCCGGACAGGGGAATGAAGGCCAGGGCCAGCATAACCCACCAGGGCATGGTCACAAAGTGGAAGCTGAAATAAAGGCCGGCGGAGGCGAAGAACAGGGGTACAAAGAAGCCCTCGGCGACGCTCCGCAGCCCGGGCATCATCTCGGACCGCACCTGGTAGGTGAGCCCGGAAAGGGATGCGCCGAAAAGCAGTGCCCCCAGGGTGCCGTGCAGGCCCATAAGCTCGGCGGCGTCAACCATCAGGAACAGGACCCCCAGCAGCAGGCCCAGGGAAAGCTGGGGTACCCGTATTGCCCGCTGGAGCAGGGCCACCAGCGGCGGCAATATCCTGGAAGACAAGAGCCAGGCCAGCGCGGCGAACCCGGCGATCTTGCCGATGAGAATCGCCAGGGAAAGGAATGAGAACTCGTGGGTGTGCTCCCCAATGCTGAAGCCGATTACCAGCAGGGTGAGCAGTTCCGCGATTACTACCACGGTGAAAATCTGCAATCCGACGGGTTCCCTCAGGCGACCCTCGTCGGCCAGGACCTTGGCCACAATGCCCAGGCTGCTCATGGAGAGTATGCCCGCCAGGGCCATGGCCTCGGTAAAGGTCAGGCCCAGGCCGATGTCCAGGATGACGCCGGTGGTGACCAGCGCCGAAATGCCGAGGGAAATCAACACGGAGACTATCGCGGCGAGGAAGTAGTGGCCCCTTAACGTTGCCACAAAGCTGGAAATGTCGATCTCGTCCAGCCCGATGAGGAAGAAAAATATGAAAATTCCCAGGGTAAGGAGCAGGTCGATGTGGCCTGTAGGCTGCACGGACCAGCCCGTCAGGGACTGCAGCACGGGCCCCAGCAGGATGCCCGCCGAGGCGTGGGCCAGGATGGAATTCAGATGCAGGCGGCGGAAGACGCCCTCGGCCAGCTTCGCCACGATCAGCAGGAGGCCGAGGGCCAACAGGGACTGGCGAATGTCCCCGGCCTCTGAAAGGAAACCGGCCGGACCGCTCAATACGGGGATGGTGAGGCCTTCGAACAGCATTTGCCTATGCCCTGTTTGTTACCATAGGAGTTATATATTGTGGCGGATACGAGGAGTGTGCGGGGAAAGGAATCCTCCTGGTAGTGATACCCAGCAGTTCAAGGCCACTGCCGGCGACGCTGCTATGGGCTTGGGGATGTACGATTATAGCGGTTACCCATCCCCCCTTGCCACGATTCAGATGCCGGGTTCAGGGAAAACCGGAAATGCCGCCTGGATATTGGCAGGCCGGTCATTCGCTGGTCAGCCGCTCGCTCAAGCTCCAAAGCTCCGAGGCCAGGTCCTCGTCATAGCTCAGGTCGGAGGAAGCTACAGCGCGGCAGTCAATGAAGAATTCTCCGGTGACTCCCTCCACTTCGGGAGACGATGCCAGGTACACCGGTGTCTCAGCACCTTTTTCCACGTCAATTCCGCGAACTCCGATGAAGAAGTTGACCACCCGACCGATCAGTCCATTATTTCGGGCTATGCTCGTGCGCACCAGCCCGGGATGCAGGGCGTTCACCGTGACGCCGCTGCCCTGGATGCGGCGGGCCATTTCGTAGGTGAACAGGACGTTGCAAAGCTTGGAGCGGCCATAGGCCATGTACCCTGGCTTTTCTGCCGGATCAGGCAGGTCTTCCAGCCGGAAATTGCGCGCCGAGTAGTGGGAGCTGGAAGATACGTTGATGACTCTCGAGGGAGCGGAGCCCTTCAGCAGGCCCAGCAGCAGCGTCGTCAACAGAAAGTAGCCCAGGTGGTTCAGGGCAAAGGTCATTTCAATTCCGTCCACGCTGGTACGGCTGGACAGGAAAATTGCGCCGGCGTTGTTCAGCAGCACGTCCAGACGCGGGGTCTGCGCCTTAACCTGCTCGGCCATGGCCCGCACCTCGGCCTGGGACGACAGGTCTGCCAGCAGGACGCTTACTGATCCGTTGCCGGTCTCCCTCATGATGCGGTCCGCCGCGGCCTCGGTCTTGGGGCGGTTTCGGCCGACAAGCAATACCTCCGCGCCCAGTCCAGCCAGTTGGTGGGCGGCGGCGTAGCCAATGCCGTCGCTGCCGCCCGTTATCAAGCAGGTCTTGCCTTCCATGACGGGGATTGTAACGCAGGCGTCCTCGGGCTGCCAGAACGGAGAGCCCCTTATCTGGGGACGACATGCTGCCCCAACGTGTCGTTGACGTGCTAAACTCCATTCAAACAGCTTCGATTTAGAGCTTCAGTGGAGGAAGTTATGCCAAACGTTACTGTTGAAGAGAACGTAATGGTCGCCAGCGCGGATGGTTTTCAACTGGGTGTGGACATAGCCCGGCCCGCCGACTCCGACGGCAATGCACCGGGGGTGCTGTTTCTGCCCGGGGGCGGGTGGGTTTCCGCCGACCACAAACCCCTGAAGGAACGCTACGGCATTCCCCTGGCGGAGCGTGGTTTTGTCTGCGTGACTGCCCCGTACCGGATCATGGAACAGGCAATCTGGCCGGCAGCCATTCAGGATGTGAAGGCCCTGCTGCGGTGGATGCGGACCAACAGCGGAAGCCTGGGAATTGACCCGGGGCGGATCGCGGTAGCCGGAAAGTCGGCCGGCGGACACCTGGCTTTGTTGACAGCGGCCACCAACGGCAGGGTGGAGTACGAGGGACCTGGCATTACTTCCGCGGAGCTGAGCCGGGTTTCGGCCGCGGTGGGCGTGGCGCCGGCTTCGGACATACGGGAGTACTGGCGCCGTGAACCGCTGGAGCCATACACCGCCAGCGATTCTTCGGACGCGGCCCTGACCGCCGCCAACCCCACGGAACTGGTGCACGGCGACTGGCCGCCGGTGATGCTGCTCCACGGCACCAACGATGAGCGAGTGGACCACCGGATGTCCATGCGCCTGTTTGACCTGCTGGAAGAGGCAGGGGTGACCGCCGACATGCGGCTGTTCGCCGGCCAGGACCACATGTTCGACGGCATACCGGAGTTCAGCCAGGCAATTGTGGAGTCGGTGGCCTTCTTCCTCGAGCGGTACGTGACCGCGCCGGTGGCCGAGGCGGTGGCGGCGGATAACTGAAGGCCTGCCAGGCATCAAGCCGGATGGACAGAATTTTCAGGATGTCCGTGGATTGATGGGGTGGTCGGCGGCCCCCGATGCCTTTTGAAGGTCTTGTCCATCCAGGCTACGCCTGGGTGAACATTTGCCGGTGGTGGCGATACCAGTCGCTGCTAAAGACGCCTGACTGGTCGTACTTCTCCTTTAGTTCCAGGAACCTGGGAAACTGGGGATAGGCCCGCTCCACCTGGTCTCGCCTGGCCCAGCGGTGGTAGGTCAGGTAGAAGCTGCCCTCCCGTTCCAGGGCGCAGTCGGTCAGGGCCCGGAACTGGGTCCTGGCCCGTTTTATCCCCTCCGGGGAGTGTTCCACCAGCAGGTTGAAGATGGTGCAGGCATAGCCGTCTTTCGCCCACCTCAGAAGGGTCTCCTCTTCGGCCTCAATGAGGCGCACGGTGCCATAGACCACGTTGGCTCCGGTCTCCAGGACCGCTGCCTTCGCCGCAGACATAAAGTCCGCAAACCGCTCCCGGGGCACGTACAACTCCGTAATCATCAACGACGCAAAGGTCGTCCATCCCAGCTGACGGTACAGGGCCTCGCCGGCCTCGGGCAGGTAGGGACTGAACTGGAGGTCGTCGGACCAGTAGAGCTGGCCGTCGGTCTGCCGGTAGTGGTCGGCGTACTCCTGGTAGGCCCGGGCCTTGTCGGTGTGGGCCAGGACGTAGAGCCGCGACCACTCTTCCTGGGACAGCCCCAATTGACCCTTCCCCGTCTCTGTGCCATTTGGTTCCGGGAGGTAAACCGACATTATTCCCCGGGCCATGTAGTCCGGTGAAGTTTCGTCGGTCATGTACTGGAAGTCGCCGTAAGTTGCCCCCGCCGCAGTCTGGGC
>JAPPJA010000294.1 GCA_028874675.1 Chloroflexota bacterium | reverse complement strand
GTCCACGCTGTTCCAGCCCATATGGGGGACCTTCAGCCCTGCAGGCAACCGCTTTACCCTTCCCCGCACTATGCCCATGCAGGGGGCATCCCCTTCCTCCGTCTCGTCCAGGAGCAACTGCAACCCAAGGCAAACGCCAAGGAAGGGCCTGGATTCGGCGATGTAGTTCTTGATGGGCTGGATGAGGCCCCGTGACTCCAGCGCCTTCATTGCCGCGGGCCCGGAACCTACCCCGGGGAGGATGAGGGCCCCGGCGGAGTTCACCTCTGCCGGGTCTTCAGTCACCACCGGATGGGCCCCAACCGACTCCAGCGCCTTGGCTACGCTGCGGAGATTGCCGGACTGGTAGTCAATGACAACAACCTTCAAGTCCGAGGGGGGCCGGCGGCCGGGGCTGGGGAACTGGGCCACCGTCAGCTGCGCTCCCCGGTAGCCCGTTCAATGGGAATATCCCGGTCCTGGTACCTGGCCAGAACGAACAGCAGGTCTCCCAGGCGGTTGAGGTAGTGGATGATGAGTTCGTTGGTGAGTCGGCCGGCCTCGGCCAGCGCAACCACTCGCCGCTCCGCCGTCCGGATGGACGTCCGGGACATATCAATGGCTGAAGATGCGGGTGAGCCCCCCGGGAGGACAAAGACCGTGGGCATTTGGAATTCCTCTTCCAGGGAATCGATGGTCTGCTCCAGGTTCTCCACCATTTCTGCGGTCACTGGGGCAAAATGCTGCTGGAACAGTTCGTATTTATCCGGCTCAGTAGCCAGTTCGGCGGCGATGGTAAACAGCTCCCTCTGCGCGTCCCGCAGAATGTCCTTTACCTTCTGGTCGTCGGACAGTGAACGGGCCAGCCCCATAACCGAGACTGCCTCATCAGTTATGCCGTAGGCTTCAGTGTGGGGGTCGTTCTTGGAGACGCGGCCACCGTAGAGCAGGCTGGTCTCGCCCTTGTCTCCAAATTTGGTATAGACCCGTTTCCGGTAGGAAGACGATGAGGAAGTCACGCCGGCCGTCCTTGCCCTGAATGAATGTGAGGTGGAGTTTTGCACCTGCCAAGGCTACTGGAGCCTTTCCGGAATTGTAGCATAGGGCCATACTCCCGGCTATACTGACAGGACTGCCAGGGGGCCGGACCAGCGCCGGCTAAACAGCGCCAACAGAACAGGTCCGGAATCCTGCTGATCTTCGACTGAACACGAGGTGGCCGAATGCCCCCGCGACTAACTGTAATCGGCATTGAGGGAATGCCCGAAGCCAGGCCGGGCGACGACCTGCCGGAACAACTTATGCAGGCGGCGGTGGCGCAGGGAACCCCGTTGGAGACCGGTGACGTTCTGGTGGTCACCCAGAAAATCGTCTCCAAGGCTGAAGGCAGAGTTATATCCATCGATGATATCGAACCCTCTCCCCTGGCTATCGCCATAACGGAAGGGCACCGGCGGGACCCGCGCCACACCGAGCTGATCCTGAGGGAAAGCCGGCGGATCGTGCGCATGGATCGGGGCGTCATCATCAGCGAGACCTACCACGGCTTCAACTGCGCCAATGCCGGCATTGACGCATCCAACATTCCCGGCGATGGCACGGTAGCCCTGCTTCCGGAAGACCGCGATGCGTCGGCAAGGAGGATTCGTCAGGCTGTTCGGGAGCGCAGCGGGGCGGACGTTGCGGTAATAATCTCCGACACCTTTGGCCGGCCCTGGCGCAGCGCCGCAGTCAACGTGGCCATCGGCGTGGCCGGGCTGAATCCCCTCCTGAGCTATGTGGGCCAGGAAGATTCCCACGGCAACCTGATGTACACGACGGTGATTAACGTAGCAGACGAGCTGGCAGCCACCGCGGAACTGGTGACCGGAAAGGTGCTGGGCGTGCCGGTGGCAATCATCCGCGGTTATTCCTTCGAACCAATGGAGGATGCCAGCAACCAGGCGTTGATAAGGGACCCGGACAAGGACCTGTTTCGCTAGGGCCTGCCGTCACATTGAAGATTGAAGTTTCCCAGCGTACCGTTCCGTCGTTCCCGCGAAGGCGGGAACCTAGCCGGCTGGAGATAAGATTCTTCCTGTTTCAAGCATCACGAGCCGACTTGACGACGCACCCGAGTGGTCCAACTGCATTGAAATGATGGATGGCACTGGTCTATCCCCATTCCTGTGGGAAACTCATCATAAAAGTTGCTCCGAGGTTCCCGCCTGCGCGGGAACGACGGTTTAACCCCAACCCATCATTACAAACTGGTTGAATTACTAATCATCGATCGAGGGCCCGAACAGGGGCAGAGCCAATTGCTGTGGGCCGGGCAAATTCTCCCCAAAGCCTGACATGCCAACCCCCAGGAGTCGAAACGCCCGGCCTGCCGTCATTTCCCCGGTCAGCAGCTGCCAGGCGGTCTCCACAATCGCCGCTTCCGAGTTGGTGTAGTCTGGCAGAGTGGTCTGCCTGGTCAGGGTGGTGAAATCCGCCAGCCGCAGTTTGACCGTTACCGTCCTGCCCCGGACTTCCTTCCTGGTCAGCTGGCCGGAAACGCTGGCGGACAACTTGCCAATGACCTGCCGCAGGTCTTCCGGGTCACTCAGGTCCTCGGCGAAAGTGGTTTCGGCGCTTATGGACTTGGGGTTGCGTTCCGTTTTTACCGGGTCATCGTCCTGGCCCAGCGCCTTGGCCCGGATGCCCTGGGCGCGCTTGCCAAATCTCCGGGCGTACCATTCGTCCGGTTGGGTGGCCAGGTCGCCGATGGTCTCAACGCCGTCTCGATGGAGCCTTTCGGCCGTTTTTGGACCTATTCCCCACAGTTTTCCCACCGGTAGGGGCTCCAGGAAGTCCCGCTCATCCCCCGGGGCTACGACCACCAGGCCGTCGGGCTTCTCCAGGTCCGAGGCAATCTTGGCCACCGACTTGCAGGTGCCAACCCCGATGGAGACGTTCAGCCCGGTTTCCTCCCTTACCCGACGCTTGAGGTCAATGGCGACGCCCAGTGGTAGCCTTCCGGTCTCGACTACGCCGGTAATGTCCAGGTAGGCTTCGTCCAGGGACAGGGGTTCAACCAGGGCAGTCAACTGTTGGAAAATGTCCATGACCTTGCGGGACATTTCCCGGTAGCGGTCGAAGCGCGGCCGGACGACAATCCCCTGCGGGCACTGGCGGACTGCGGTGACCATGGGCATGGCGGAATGGACCCCAAAGACCCGCGCTTCATAGGAGGCAGTGGCCACCACGCCTCGACTTTGGGGACTGCCCCCGACCATCACGGGCAGCCCTCGCAGCTGGGGGTTATCCAACTGCTCAACTGCGGCGTAAAAGGCGTCCAGGTCGGCGTGAATTATGTGGCGCATCTCGGGCACCGGAAGTTGCTGGCGTTCGGGTCGAGCCTCATGGGTGGGCGTAGAGGTTAGAGGTTCCTATGGTAATTTTACCCCGTGAGCAGCGCCGCTCCAACAAGGAAATGTCAGTCGGTAGGGCAATGGCAACTAAACCAACCGTCACTCTCAGGGAATCTGAAGAGTCCGGAATCCAAAATACATGCGTACTGTTGGACCCGAATACGGGCTGAGGACAAGGCTTTCAGGCCCTTTGCAGGCTCAAGGCGACAGGACCACTGTTTAGAGTCCCGGCCTTTATTTGAGACGAGTATGCCCTGGGGCAAGTGCGATGTCCGTTGCCCAAAGCAGGTTATGGCGTTACACTGGTACCGCATCTCCCGATATTGACCCGCAGATTTTATCAACATACCCGTGGTTTCCTGCCTGCGGCCTGCCCATTGGGCGGGTCTTTTTTTGGCAGCGAGCATTTCGATATCAGGTATTTTTTCCTTGCAGCGAGCACGCGAAGAAACCGAGCGTCCAAAAATTTTCTATGGGTGGTGGATGGTGGCCATCACCTCCTGGATGGCCTTCTTTGCCAGCGGCATTTTCTTCCGAGGCTTTACCGTCTTTGTTCCGGCGTTGCGGGACTCCCTTGGTATCAGCCAGGCCCGGACCAACCTGATCTTCTCCCTGGCCCGCGCGGAAGGCGGGCTGGAAGGGCCCTTCGCGGGCTGGCTGATTGACAAATTTGGAAACCGCAACCTCCTGATTCCCACCGTGCTGCTGGCGGCGGCAGGCTACTTCGCCCTTTCCCAGTTTGTCAGCGGATTCTGGAGCTTTGCCATTGTTTACCTGTTGATGGTGTCGCTGGGCAACAGCATCGCCTTTCAGCATGCCATGTTCGCCGGCATTAACCAGTGGTTCCGGCGAAGGCGGTCCCTGGCCATATCCATTCTCGCCGCCGTTTCGTCCCTGGGAGGGCTGTTCATTGTTCCTTCGATGAACGGTGTCATTGACCGGTGGGGCTGGGAGATGGGGTCGCTGCTGTCCGGAGTGGCCTACCTGGTATTTCTCTTTCCCCTTTGCTTCCTGTTCAGAAACAAGCCTGAGGACATGGGTCTGCTGCCCGATGGGGACACCAGTCCACCAACGGCCGCCGGTCGGGGCGCGGCCTCCCGCCGCCGGCTGCTGCGGGACTATACCGTCAGGGAGGCACTGCACACCCAGGCTTACTGGCTGCTGATGCTGGGCGCGGGCCTGCGGATGATTGCCACCCTGGGAATTCTGGTCAGCATTATTCCCATCCTGGAGGACAAAGGCGTCAGCCGGCAGATGGCGGCGAACCTCACGGGGGCCATGTTCGGCATCAACTTCCTTTCCCGCCTGCTCCTGGGGTACGTAGGGGACCAATGGCCCAAGTCGCTGATTCTGGCCGGGACCCTTGCCGCGGAGGCAGTGGCGATTTCGCTGCTTTACTTCGGCCAGTGGG
>JAPPJA010000040.1:3895-4787 GCA_028874675.1 Chloroflexota bacterium | reverse complement strand
GCCTCTACCTCTTCCACCATGGGGATTACCAGCAGCTGGGAATTGACCCAACTGGTGGACTCGTCGCGGGTCACGCCAATCCCGTAGTCGTGGGCTCGCCCGCCTCCCATGCCCCGCTGGCCATCGGGATGGTAGCGGGCAGCACGGGCCACGCCGGCGGCCTGCTCGCCACTGTTGACGTGGGGTACGATGATGCCCTGCAGCCCCCGGTCCAGGAAGCGCAGAATGGTGGATTCTTCCTTGTTTGGTATCCTTGCGATGGGTGTAATGCCGAAGGTTTCGGCTGCCCGCACCATGTGCTCCACCTGGTCCAGGTTCATGGGGCCGTGTTCGCAGTCGATCATCACGAAGTCATAACCCACGGCGCCGAAGATTTCAACCAGGTCAGGGGAATATCGGGTGATAATTGCCCCGAAAACGACATCCCCGGCGGCCAGCTTGGCCTTGGTAGTATTGGTCTGCATAGGATGGCCTCCCTGTGTATTGGGTAGCTTGGGCGATTATATGGCTGACTGGGAATGCTGGCAATGGCGGCAGCTGCCATGTAGGCAGGCATTGTCGTTGTTCCCCCTGGGGAATACTATTAGTCCACACGCAAATGGGAAGGGTGATACTACATGCGATACAGACCTCTGGGCAACACCGGACTCAACGTCTCTGAAATTGGGTTCGGTTGCGGTAACGTGGGTGGCCTGATGATCCGCGGCGACCATGGCGACCAGGTGCGGGCCGTGGCCCGAGCCATGGAACTGGGAATCAACTACTTCGATACCGCCTCCTCGTACGGCAATGGCCAGTCAGAGACCAACCTGGGGCGGGTGCTCAAGGAGCTTTCGGCGAACGTGTACGTGGGAACCAAGTTTCGGGTAACCACCCACGAAGTGGGGCAGAT
>JAPPJA010000040.1:0-3885 GCA_028874675.1 Chloroflexota bacterium | reverse complement strand
ATCAAGAGCAACGTAATTGGTTCGGTAGAAGACAGCCTGACCCGCCTACAGCGGGAACAGGTTGACCTGATCCAGATGCACAATCACCTGGCTTCCGTGGCTGAAGGTGGTTCAATATCACCGGAAGAGCTCCTGGGCGAGGTTGTGGATGCCCTGACCCAGCTGAGGGAACAGGGAAAGGTCAGATTCTGGGGCATAACGGCCGTGGGAGAGACGACAGCCCTACACCGGGTGATCGGGTCGGGCTCATTAAACACCATCCAGTCGGTTTATAATCTGGTAAACCCCAGCGCGGGGAATGCCGTTCCTTCCGGGTTTGACATGCCCGACTACGGGAATCAGATTGGGATGGCGGCAGACAACGGGATGGGTGTGCTGGTCATAAGGGTGCTGGCCGCCGGCGCGCTGAGTGGAGAGGCGGAGCGCCATCCGGTGGCTGTCCACTCGGTGGCGCCCATTGGTTCAGGACGCGACTACAACCAGGACATGAGCCGTGCCGAGGGATTCCGATTCCTGGTGCAGGAAGGCTACGCCCAAAGTCTGGTGGAGGCGTCCCTGCGGTTTGCCCTGAGCAATGGCGGAGTGAGCAGCGTTCTCGTGGGCTATTCCAGCCTGGAGCACCTGCAGCAGGCTGTGGAATATGCAAACCTGGGTCCGCTGGAACCGGGGGCCCTGGAGCGACTGCCGGAGGTCTGGGCGGGTTTCACAGGCTGAAGGCGAATGGCGACGTTCCGAAGCATCGCTGGTTAGAGGTGATGTTATGACAGCAGTTTCCACATTCACAATTCCGGCTCGAGGGGGCAAGGCAGCTTTCCTGGCAGCCGGTCAACACGTGAAGGTAATCAACACCCACGGGCAGCAGGTTGTGGATACATGGGCCTTTAGTCGGGATGACCTGAGTGAGTTCATGTCAATGGAACACTCGCGCGCCTCCCTGGGACGAATCATGCCTGGGCTGGGGCAAACCATGGTTTCCAACCGGAGGCGGCCCGTTCTAACACTGGTAGAAGATACTTCAGGGGGCGTTCACGATACCCTGCTGGCGGCCTGCGACCGGTTCCGTTATGAGCTTCTGGGTTGCACTGAATACCACGACAATTGCACCGACAACCTGGCGGCCGCGCTGGCGGAACTGGGCCTGGCAGCCCCCGAAACGCCCAGCCCGTGGAACCTCTTCATGAATATACCGGTGGCGCCGGATGGCAGCATTGCCTTTGAATCTCCCGTATGCATGCCTGGCAACTATGTGCTGCTGCGAGCCGAGATGGACTGCGTGGTAGCGTTCTCTGCTTGCCCTCAGGACATGGTGCCCATAAATGGGGCGGACTGCAATCCCACCGAGGCCCATTTCCAGGTGTTCTGACATGGCAGCGTCCGTTGGGCGTTCTACGCAGCCCCTTGCGCCAACTGGGTGCCCGCAACTTTTCGGTTGAGCGCCCGGCGTTCCGGTCCGTTTTCGCGTCGGTAGGCGCCATTACCTTATCCGCCTGGGCAGCTCGACCTGATATACTGGGGCTGCCTTTTAGAATTCGTACAGTCCCTACTTGCATAAATGAGAGGTGCAGGCATGAAGTGGGCCTCCGCATTATCCGAGCATCCTTCCCTGGAGACGGCCATTGATGAGTGCGTCTCCAGCCTCCGGGAACAACTGGGTGAAGTTCAACCGGACTTGGCCGTGGTTTTTGCCTCCTCTCACCACCATTCGAACTACGAGGCAGTGCCGCAGCTTATAGGGCAGGCCCTGTCTGGCGGCAGCGGAGCGCCCCTGGTCCTGGGGTGTTCCGGCGGCGGCATAATCGGGAACGGCCAGGAAGTTGAGCAGAGCCCCGCCTTTTCCATAACCGCCGCTTCTTTGCCAGACGTAACTGTAACGCCTTTCCACCTGGCCAGCGATGCGCTTCCGGATCTGGATGCCGGTCCGACCTCTTGGGAGGATCTGCTCGGGGTGAGTCCCTCCCACGCCCCGCAGTTTGTGGTGCTGGCTGACCCCTTCTCTTTTCCGGTGCAGAACCTGATCCTGGGAATGGACTTTGCCTTTGCCGGTTCCGCCAAGATTGGCGGACTGGCCAGCGGAGCGCAGCAGCAGGGAGGAAACGCCCTGTTTCTGGGTAGCCGGGTCCACCGGTCCGGCGCGGTGGGAGTGGCGCTGCACGGCAACATAACCATTGACACGGTAGTGGCACAGGGGTGTCGTCCCATCGGTCAGCCCATGCGCATAACCCAGAGTCGGCGCAATCTGCTGGAAGCCCTGGATGGCGAAACACCCTTGAATGTCCTCCGGGGCCTGTATCCCACCCTCACTGAGCGAGACCAGGGACTGATGCAGCATTCCCTGTTCCTGGGTGTGGTAATGGACGAATTCATCGACGAGCCCCAGCAGGGGGATTTCCTGATTCGCAACGTGATGGGAATGGACGACCGCAGCGGTTCCCTGGCTATCGGTGAAATGCTGAAGGAAGGCCAGTTGGTCCAGTTCCACCTCAGGGACGCCGACACGTCGGCGCAGGACCTGGCGGCAGTGCTGGAGCGCTACGCCGGCGACAACCGGGAGAACGAAGTCCAGGGGGCCCTGCTCTTTTCCTGCCTGGGGCGGGGACAATACCTGTACGGACGCCCCAACCACGATACGGAGCTGTTCCGGGACAAGGTAGGACCCGTGCCGTTGGGCGGGTTCTTCTGCAACGGCGAAATCGGCCCGGTCAGTGGCACCACTTTCCTGCACGGGTACACCAGTTCCTTTGGAATCTTCCGTCCCCGAATGTAGCCCAATCGGGTCAAGACCGGTCTTGGGCTGAGCTTCGACCATGGCTGCCGTTAAGGTCGGGATTCCCGTCTCGCTGACCGGTCAATTCAGGATCCAGGGCAGGCAGGCGCTGGTGGGTCTCCAGGCGTGGGCCGACACCGTAAATAGGGCCGGTGGCCTCAAAGTCGGCGACCGCCGGCATGATGTGGAGGTAATCCACTACGACGACTGCAGCCTGGCCGATGGTGCCGCCGCGGCCGCCGGGAGACTAATCCACGAAGACCGGGTTGATCTTCTTTTTGGACCCTATTCCAGCGGCCTGGCCAGGGCAGTCGCCGACATTGCGGCGGGAGCGGGAAAGGTTCTTTGGAACCAGGGCGGCGCAGCCGATGAAATCTACGGGCCAGGACGGCGGGTAGTCGGCATTTTGTCCGGGGCCCGGTCATACCTCGCGGCCCTGCCGAAGCTGGTCAGGGCGGCGTGCCCATCATCTGCAGCCTACGGTGTGCTTCGGTGTTCCGACGGGGCGTTTTCCAGGCTGGTCAGCGAGGGTTTCGAAAATTCCGCAGTGGCCAGCGGCTTTTGCATGGTTTACCACCGGGAGTTTCCTTCATCGCAGGCTGATTTCAGGGGACTCGTTCAGGAGGCCCTGGCGGCGAACCCCGACTTGTTGCTGGCAGTTGGCCGGATACGTCATGATATCGCCATTGCCCGAACGCTGGCTTCTCAGCCGCGCTCATATCATGCACCGAAGGCAGTGGCAGTGGTTGCCACGCCCATTGACCGGTTTCGTGCTGAGATGGGCCAGCGGGCCGACGGTTTTTTAGGGCCCAGCCAGTGGGAGCCGCCCGGGTCCAACACCGCTATTCCTGATGCGCATGATTATTATGGTCCGGCGCCTCAGCATGTACTTTCAGCGCTGAATCGCGCGGGTACAGCTACGGGAGTTCCAGTTGACTACCCGATGGCGCAATGCTTCGCCGCCGGACTGGTAGCCCAGAGGTGTGTGGAAGCGGCCGGAAGCCTCGAGCAGGAATTGCTGTGGGAAGCAGCCGGGTATCTGGACTTTCACACCTTCTTCGGCAGGTTCAGGATCAACTCCGAGTCGGGGGAGCAAATTGGCCGCTCCGTTTATCTGGTGC
>JAPPJA010000006.1 GCA_028874675.1 Chloroflexota bacterium | reverse complement strand
TATCTCTCACAACAAGTTTGACTGAGTACTAGTTTCAAAAGGGCGCTTGATACATTGAATGGAAAACTGTGAACCGTGTCCTAGTGCTGCGGCAACCAAATGGCTTAAGTGGAGAACATATCCCTGGATTCAGGTGATGACGGGTCAACTACGTCATTCTGTCTTAGCTGACTCCAAGCAAAGCGAAGTAGCTTCACGCCGGCCGAGGCAGACGAGGCCAAGGGATACAACATAACGGTCCTATAGCCCCAGTTCCGGCGAAAACTTGGCAATTGGGCACTGTCGGGGCTAAGGTTACCACGGGAAGAGCCCGTGCCTTACAAACAAGGAACTGGTAATTTCTGCTCTCGGGTGAAGTCGGAAAAAAACCGCCGATTAAACCACCAACGGGAAGCTGATTTGAAGGGTTCTTGATTTTGTCCAGCTTCATGAGGTAAATCATGACCGATATAGCTAGGTGCGCTCGTTGCGGTATGCGGCGGGTGGTGTTCGACAAAAACTTAACCGGCGTACCCCTCTGCAAATCTTGCGTAGAGGTCGGCTTGGGCCGGACATTAGGTCGCCCAGTCTATTTCAACAACAGGCGAGTCGACTCCGGATCCGGCAAGAGTTACGACGCCCTGATGGAGGAGTGTGGATATAGTATCAATTGAAGCCTTTAGTTAACTGCTCCAGTCATTGGCAAACTGTGATAATCGGCCGTGCCGATGAACTTCTGTCAGGGCAAAAAATCCCTGGGATTCGAGTATGGTAGACAGGTGACCTGGCAATCACCGGGCCAATCAGTCTCCAGATGCCCTTTCATCCTGCCTTGCGTCATCTCGCCCTCCGGAAACATCAATTGCGAGACAACGATACATTGCCCGGTGGCATTGATTATGAGTCAGTTCGAGACGTTGACAATCAAGGAAAAGCTGCCATCTCTATTCTTTTGATCCGGCGAAATTAACGTAAGGGTCTGCTGTATCGACTTTGGGTAATCAAGTATGTAATTCGCTTTAATTTTGTTCCCCTTGGGAGGTCTTGGATCACTTACTAGGGTAAAGTCTCGTCAACGGCGAGGGCGCCGACAACGAGTGGAAGTTATGATCCCTTGGAAACCCGAATGATCCTCAATCCTTGGGAGGTTGGAAATGACATCTGGCAATTGTATTCTAAAGGGTGGGTGCCCGGCAGAGGGATTTCGCGATCAGGGCAAAGGCGAGTATGTCCTCAATGGTTGCACATGCATCGGTGCCGATTACTGGGTCGATGAAGACTCAAAGACCATCATAGACGACTACGATGATGCCCAAAGGGACAAGTTGATTGGGATCGTTCGCGAGAAGGTACAAAAGGGAAATACCTCCATTGCCTTGGGTTGCTTGCTCAACTTGGTCAACGAGGAGAATTTCGACTAGCACATGCTGTGGAGCATGTGTCCGTCGTTCCAAAGTCCGAATTGAACCAGGGAATCGGCCCTTCCGCACATTTGGTTAGGGGTTATGAAAACAGCTGCGGGTAGTTGGGACCCCAGAGACTGATGGTTATGTGGCGCACCAGTCCAATACCGCTAGAAAAGCAGAGCCAGATTGGTGCGCCCAAACCCGTTCCTCTTGACCAGTTTCACCCTCATTACCTGTCCTTCAAAGTATCTGGTGCTTCGCGGCGTGTTTAGCGCAAGATTCATTGCTTCGTAGGCTCGGCCGAAGCTTCGGGCTATAGGCTGAAATTGTTGCAGTCCTGACTTGGCAACTTCCTGGCACCAAGTGCCTACGACCTCTATCGAGCCATTCCCTGAGCCAACTGAACTGCACTTCCATATTGGCCCAGCCTGATTGCGCCTTCTGTGGAATGGTGTTCTTGTCCAATTTCGCCGACATGGCGGCAGAGTCACAGTCTAATGCCATATGTTGTACCCACCCAGATGCCGGGTCTCCCAAGGTAATGGCCCCGCCGTCTTAGCGGGGCCTTTACTACTCACACAGATTCGCCGGTGAACGTCAATTACACAGCCACCCCGAATATAATTTGAAAGGTTCTTGATTTTATCCAGCTTGGTGGGCCTGTCTTGTCGAGGGCATGAGCATTCGGGAGGCCTCCCGAGTCTTCAGCCTGCATCGGAAGACGGTGGAGAAGATGCTGGCCAACGCCACGCCCCAAGGATACACCCGGCAGCGGCCGCCGAACCGACCGAAGCTTGAGCCCTTCGCCGGGGCTATTCAGGCGATCCTGCAGTCCGACCTTCAGGTTCCCAGGAAGCAGCGCCACACGGTCAAGAGAATCTTCGAACGTCTGCGGGATGAGCATGGCTTTGACGGCAGCTACAGCACAGTGAAGGTGTACGTGCGGGAGCACAGGCGGCAAGTGGGCGAGATGTTCGTGCCGCTCACCCATCCTCCGGGCCATGCCCAGTGTGACTTCGGGGAAGCCCTGGCGGTGATCTCCGGAGTGGAACGGAAGGTTCATGTTTTTGTCCTGGACCTGCCCCACAGTGACGGATGCTTCGTCAAGGCGTACCCAGGGGAGACTACCGAGGCCTTCCTTGACGGCCACGTCTCGGCCTTCGCCTTCCTGGGCGGAGTGCCCCAGAGCATCCTGTACGACAACACGAAGCTGGCGGTGGCCAGGATCCTGGGCAACCGGCGTCGCCAACGTACGCGAGCCTTCACCGAGTTGCAGTCCCATTACCTGTTCGAAGACCGGTTCGGTCGGCCTGGCAAGGGAAATGACAAGGGCAAGGTGGAAGGGATGGTCGGCTACGTCCGACGCAATTCCATGGTACCGGTGCCCCGGGTCGAGAGTTTCGACCGGCTCAATGCCCGCCTGGAGGGATGGTGCCTGCAGCGGATGAACGCGCAGCTGCGAGGACATACCGAGAGTATCGGACAGCGGATGGAGCGGGACCTGGAAGTCTTGCTGCCGCTGCCCCGGGGGCGCTATGAGGCCTGCGACCAGCAGCCCAGTCGAGTAAGCTCGCTGTCCCTGGTCCGATACAGGAGCAATGACTATTCCGTCCCGGTGGCCTATGGCCATCGGGAGGTCCTGGTCAAAGGCTACGTGCATGAGGTCGTGATCAGTTGCGGGGCTGAGGTCATCGCGACACACCCCCGCTCCTATGAACAGGACGATTTCGTCTTCGACCCTCTCCATTACCTGCCTCTGCTGGAGCGCAAGACCGGGGCCCTGGACCAGGCAGCGCCCCTGGCCGGATGGGACTTGCCCTACGACTACGGGGTCCTGCGCCTGCGTCTGGAGGCCCGGATGGGTCATCAGGGTAAACGGGAGTTCGTTCGGGTCCTCAGGCTGATGGAGGAATTCCCTCAGCAGCAGGTTCACGACGCGGTCAAGGAGGCCCTGCAACTGGGCGCCCTGGGCTTTGACTCGGTGAAACATCTGCTGCTGTGCCGGATTGAGCGTAAAGCGCCCCGGCTGGGTCTGAATCTGGACCTGTATCCACACCTGCCTCAGGTGAGGGTCCAGACCACCCGTAGCGGGGACTACCTGAGCCTGCTGCCAGGGAGGAGACCTTGAAGGACATCGTGAAGGACAGACATGCCGTGCTGCTGGACCACCATCTGAAGGAGCTGAGGCTGCCCACCTTCCTCAGAGAGTACGGAAAGTTGGCAGCCCAGTGTGCCGATGACGGCGTCAGCTACCCGGAATACCTCTTCGGCCTCGCCGAAATGGAACTCAACGATCGGTACGACCGGATGGTCCAGCGACGCATCCGTGCCGCACGGTTCCCCGCAACCAAGAGCCTGGACACCTTCGACTTCTCGGCGATTCCCTCGGTGAATCAGGCCCTCATCATACAGCTGGCCCGGTGCGAATTCGTGGAAAAGCGCGAGAATGTCATAGCCGTTGGCAACAGCGGTACCGGCAAGACCCACATCGCTCTGGGCCTGGGGCTGGCCGCCTGCCAGCGAGGGCTGGCAGTGGCGTTAACCACCGCGGCCGGCCTGGTCAACCAGTTGATGGAAGCCCGGGATGAGCGTCGACTACTGAGCATGCAACGGCAGTTGGCCCGAGTGAACCTGCTGATCATCGATGAGCTGGGCTTTGTCCCCCTGTCGGATACCGGGGCGGAACTGCTGTTCGAAGTCTTCAGCCAGCGCTATGAACACGGGTCGATCCTGGTGACCACCAACCTGCCCTTCGATGAGTGGACCCAGGTCTTTGGGTCGGAACGGCTCACCGGCGCGCTCCTGGACCGTCTCACGCACCACGTGCATATCCTGGAAATGAACGGTGAAAGCTACCGCCTCAGGGGCAGCCGACAAAATGCGGCCGCTGCTTCAGCCACGGATTGGTCAGCTCCGGACTAGACAGTATTCAGAGCCTGAGGGTGGCACACTTTTGCTCTGCCCTCAGAACTTGGTGGCACATTTTTGCTCTGCCCCAGTGGTACAGTTTTGGGTTGCCCTTGACAGTCCCTTATTGCGGGAGCGCACAGGTGGGGCCAACGTCCCAGCATGTCGCTGGCCCGGGCATGTCTGAGGGACCGGTAGGTCCCGGTCCATTTATCCCGGTTGGCCTGGGTCATTGGTCCATCGGTCAGGTCGGCATTGGAAGCGGCCAGGGCATGGAACATGGCGTAGTAAGCGGTGCTGATGGCTCGTCGGAGGTCTTCCTCGGTGGGTTGGCCACCAGCCAGCCGGCGGCCGGTATTGATCAGTTCTAGCGGTTCCATGGTTCTCCCACCTGGTCGGCTTCGCTGGCCGGAACATATGAAATGGAAGGTGAGGCCTCGATACCGATTTTGCCGAGTTCCAGTGAGAAGTATGACGCGAAGGATGTGAGACGGGGGATATTCAG
>JAPPJA010000340.1 GCA_028874675.1 Chloroflexota bacterium | reverse complement strand
ACCCAGTCCTCCACCAGCCTCTCTACAATATCCCTCGGTAGGTCGTGCAGGATCAGGGGCATCAAAGAGCTGATGGTTACCACTTCCACGGGCTCTTCCGCCTTGCCCCGCAAGTCGAAGAAAGCCCCCGCCTTGTCGTTCCAGCACTTCTCCAGCAGCGCGTCCCGGGTCCGGTCCGCCTCCCGGCGGAATTCCTCCGCTTCCGGGGCGTCCCCCAGCAGCCTGGCCAGCGAACGCATTCCGAAGGTGTAGATGGAATTGACCAGCACGTCCTCGAAGTGGAAGATGTCGGCCTCGAGGATGCGACGGTCGTCTCCCCGCATGGGTTGGTAATCGGCGTACACTTTCCGCAGGGCGGCAATAAATCCCTGGTTGCTGAGGTCTTCCAGTCCCAGGGCTTCGTCGTACTTGGGCGAGCAATCCGTTCCCGCCTCTTCGGGCTGAATAATGGCAATCAGCCCGTCCTCGTCCGGGTCCCGGTGGTACCTCAGCCAGCGGTAGTAGGCGACCAGGACGGGCAGGGCCGCGTCCCTGAACTGCTCGTCCCCGGTGGCCCGGTACACGCGCTCCACGGCATAGGCGATGATGGGAGGCTGGATGGTGGCGCTGAAATTGGGTGAAGTCATCCCCACGATGTTGCGGCTCAGAAATTCGGGCTGTTTCTCCATTTCCCAGAATATTATGTGGGGAATGAACCCGTCAGGCTGAGCCCCGCTGAGCAGGGTGGTTAGCTCGGCCTTTGCCTGCGCCGGGTCCAGGTGAGTCAGGGCTATGGCGTGGAAGCAGGAGTCCCAGAACCACTGGAAGGGATACCCGGTCAGCGACGGCACGACAAAGCTGAACTCCTTGCCGTTCCAGTCGGCGATTCCCTGGCGCAGGTTGGTCAGGAGTATTTGCCGCGCCCGGTTCTCCAGTTCTGCCCGCTCCATTTACATCACCCCCGTTGGCGTGTCCTGGTAGATGGTCAGGTATTTGTCGGCCACGGCCTGCCAGGAAAATTCCCTTTGCGCGTATTCCCGGCCCTGCTCCCCCAATGTTTGCCGGTAGCCTTCGTCATTTACCAGCCTTGCCAGCTCCCGGACAGCTGCTTCCCGGTCGAATCGGGGCGCCACCACCGAACCGCTGGTCAGCAGCTCCTGGTTGGCCCCCACCCGGTGGGTCAGGACGGGCAGACCGCAAAGCATGGCCTCGAAGTACACCAGCCCAAAAGCTTCGTAGCGGGAAAACAGCGCGAATATGTCGGCCTGGCCGTACCACCGGCCCAGGTCTTCGTCGCCCAGTTCGCCGGTAAATACCACCTGTTCCTCCAGCCCGAATTCCCTGACCTGCCGCCGAAGGTTCTCCTCGGAATCCTCATCCTGCCCCACCAGGACCAGCCGGGTGGCGTGCTGAAACTGAAGCAGCGCCCTGCGGTACACTTCCAGAAGCCAGGCCTGGCCCTTGTGCTGGCTGAGGCGTCCGACGCAGAGGATATCCACTGTTTCGCCGTCGCGGGATGCCTTCCCCGTCCTTGCTTGCCCTTCGCCCAGCACCGAGGCTCCCCAGCCGATAACCTCCAGGTTCCCGGGGTTAACGCGATAGTCCCTGGCAACCTGGACCTCCTCCTGCCTGGTCAGCGTGACCACCCGGTCCATCCGGCGGCAGAGAAACCGATTGATGTGCTTCAACCAAACCCGGGAAGCGGGGAGGGTGTGGTACGAGGGAGTAAAGATGAACCGCGCGCTCCGCCGGCGCCACAGGTACGCCCACAGGTGGCCCCAGAACCAGCCGTCCCCCACGAAGTGAATGACGTTTGGATTAAACTCGTCAAGGAAATGCCGTATCTTCCGGGGAGACAGCCAGACCAGCGGGACCGAGTAAAAGGGCGGGGGCTTGGCCGGATATCCCGCGACACGGTAAATGGAGATGCCTTCGGGCGTCTGCTCCCGGTCCGGCCACTCGGGGTGGGGCGTCGGGGGGAATGAGTACTTGGTGGTGAGTACTCCCACCGCCTCCACCGAAGGCGATTCCAGCAGCTGGTGGGACAGTCGCTCGATGGCGCGCTCGATACCGCCCAGGTAGGGCCGGAAATAGGGGCTCAGAAACATTACCCGGAGGGGGCCGCTTTCCATCGCCTTAACCCCGCTGTCAGACAAGTAGTCCAACTAGATTGTATTGTTGGGTTGGGGCTAAACCGTCGTTCCCGCGCAGGCGGGAACCTCGGTGCAACTTGCAAGGTCAGGTTTCCGCAGGAATGGCGATAGACAAGCGCCATCCATCATCTAAAAGCCGTCGGACCAGTAGCCGGTTAATCTCTCGGAATTCTAGGCTGGCAGTCGAAGCAGCGTCAATCGTATGAGGGGAACTGCAGGTAGCAAATCGTTCCTGGCAAGGGGACCGCTTCCCTGTGTTATATTAGGGGCAATTAATAGGGGGATTGGCAATATGCTGGCATTCCTGGGAGGTACCGGACCGGAAGGAAGGGGGCTGGCCTTGCGGCTGGCGGTATCGGGAGAGGATGTAATAATCGGGTCCCGGGATGCCCAGCGGGCAGCGGCTGCCGCCGGGGAACTGGCCGCCCTCGTTGACGGCGTTCCCGGCTGCGGGCGCATTGAGGGAGCCGACAACCTGGAAGCGGCCACCCGGGCCGACGCGGCTTTCCTGACCGTGCCCTACGAGGCCCAGGCCCCCATGCTGGCCCCGCTGGCCGAATACCTGGTTGGCAAGGTTGTGGTAAACGTCATTGCTCCCATGCGGTTCGAGCGGGGCAAGGGGGCCATTGCCGTACCCGTGGAGGCCGGCTCAGCCGCCGAGGAAGCCCAGGGCCTGCTGCCCGATTCCCGGGTCGTTGCCGCCTTTCAGAACGTCAGCGCGGAGGAACTTCAGGAACTGGGCCACGAGATGGAAGGCGACGTGGTTATCTGCTCCGACCACGCTGAGGCCAAGGAACTGGTGAAGTCTCTCACCAGCAAAATCGCCAGCCTGCGGCCCGTGGACGGCGGGGGACTGGGCAACTCCAGGTATGTTGAGCAGATAACCCCCCTGCTGGTGAACATTAACCGCATCTACAAGGTGCATTCGGGAATAAGGATTGTGGGCGTTCAGGAATAGGTAAATACCATTCCGCGGCAGTAATTGTGAAGCACAGGAGGCGTTGACTATGCCGAGAGGAACTCTGAATTTGCAGGACCCGGCCGACCTGCAGGCGGTTAACGGGGTGTGGCGCTGGGCCCAGGGCCTGGTGCCCGGAGAACCCAACGAGGGCCTGGTGTCCCAACTGGAAGGCAGCCCCGCCCGGCTGCCCGACTACGACGATTCCGGCTGGGAGGTCTGCGAGGACCTGGCCGAGTGGCGCTCCCGGGGCGTGACTTTTGCCTGGTACCGCATCAAGGTAACCCTGCCGGAGCAGGTGGAGGGCCGGGACATCGCGGGCGCCCGCTGCATTTTCGAGACCTGCATTGACGACTACGGCGAACTCTGGATTGACGGCGAGTGCAACCGCGACCGGGGCGCGGTGCAGGGCTTTAACGTTCCCCAGCGCGTGGTGGTGGATATTGAACCCAGCCCCGGCGACCAGCACACCATTGCCCTGCTGGCTATGAACGGCCCCATCGCCGCGCCCGGCGGCGCCGTCTTCGTTCGCTACGCCACGCTGGCCTTCGAGTGGCGCACCCCGGGCTATTAGGCACGGGTTTTCCATTCCGAGTAAGGAGGTATCGCTATGGCCCTCTCCAGGGACAAGTTCGAACAGGGTATGACGACCCAGGAGTACATCGAGTACATCAAGGTCAACAAGCAGCCCTTCATTGACATCTACAATGGTGTGGAGGTGCCCGAAGACACCAAGTCCTTCTTCGACGCGCTGGAGGAGCCGCTGAACCTGGCGGTCTTCACCTCCGACTGGTGCGGCGACGCCATGAGCACCACCCCGGCAATCCTCAAACTCGCGGATGCCACCGACAAGCTGAACCTCCAGGTGTTCAGCCGCGACGACGAACTGGAGACGACCAATAGCTTCCTGCCCGAGAACCGGGCTGGAACGGTGCCGGTCTTCGTAACTTTCGACGCGGAAATGGGCGAAATCTCCAGGTTCATTGAAACGGCCCGTTCCCTGGTACCCCAGATTGACGCCATGGACGATGCCATCGCCCAGGAGGTGGCCAGCGAGGGCGCCAGCGGCGACGAGGTCCGCGCCGCCACCCGGGGGAAGCGCACTGCCTTCCGCGTGGGTAAGGCCAGGGATTGGGGAGACGTTATCCTCCGCGAGTTCCAGCAAGTGGTAGCGGAAGGCCTGCAGATGGCCCCGGGGCAGCGACCCTCCGAGGGCGGCACCCAGTGGCCCCCGCCTGAAGAATAGCCAGCGGTTCGAACCCTGCCCGTGACTTCGAAAGAAGGGGAACGGCCAAACCGGCGCAAGCCGCAATCCGTCCACTTGAGGGTGACACCCAGGAGTTCCCGGGATCAGGTCGTGGAGTTCCGGGACGGGGTGCTGCGGGTAAAGGTGGTTGCCTCTCCCCAGGCTGGCAAGGCCAATGCCGCCGTCATTGCGCTGCTGGCCCGACACCTGGGAGTTCCCCGGCGGCGGTTGAAAATCATCCGCGGGGCGTCGTCCAGGGACAAGGTGGTGGAAGTGGCTGGTTTGGGTCAACAGGAATTGCTGGCCCGGTTGGCTGTCAAAGACAAAGTGGGGCGGAGCGAATAGCCGCCCCTTCCTCATGTACGTGTTGCCTTCCCTGGTCTAACAGCTGTCGTCAAATTGAAGCTCGAAGATTCCCTGCGTACCACTTCGTCGTTCCCGCGAAGGCGGGAACCTCGCCGGCT
>JAPPJA010000274.1:4244-4824 GCA_028874675.1 Chloroflexota bacterium | reverse complement strand
CATGCTCGTCTGCTGCGCCTGCACCGCCCTGGCCATAGTTGGCGCCCTCGGGCCCTGGGCCCGGGTCCCGACCTACGAGGCCAGCTACGGCAACGCCTCCGCCGGAGAGGGGGTCTTCTGGGTAATGGGCCCCGAAGCCCCGGGTATGGTCCCCATCTTTGGCGACGGAACTGTCATTCTGGTTATGGTTTCCTTGTCCGCTGCCCTGATACTGTGGCGGTTGATTTGGCCCCCCAAGTCCAGCGGCTTCCTTCTCTCCAGCGTCCTGTGCCTGCTGTCGCTGTCGGCGGTTATCGCAACCGTCAACTGGGCCTATCCCGGCTACATTCCTCAGGCCGACTCCCGTACCTACTTCAAGAACAGCGTTGAGGTCAGCTGGGGACTGATCCTTTTGTGCATCGCCATTTGGCCCGCCGTTTTCGCCGCCGCCTACCAGCTCTGGTCCGACGAGTTGCGCTGAGCCCCGAGTCAACCCGGCCAAACCCTCCAGCCACCTTGCCACAGACGCATTTCCGCCAATCCCCAAGCCCGGCTTGCCTCCAACCACAAAAAAGGGCCCCGGGGATTCAAACCCCGGGGC
>JAPPJA010000274.1:0-4234 GCA_028874675.1 Chloroflexota bacterium | reverse complement strand
CACACCCCCCCCCCCCCCCCCCCCCCCACCCATCCCCCCCCCCCCCCCCCCCCCGCCCCCCCCCAAACAAAAACCCCCCCCCCCGTTAAAAACCCCCGGGCCCCCCGCTCCGGCTTCTTCGCGGTCGTTTACAAATTGCGCTGCTTGGGGTCAAGCCTGTCCCGCAGCCAGTCGCCCATCAGGTTAAGCGACAGCACCACCAGCGAGATGGCCACGCCTGGGAAGAATGAGACCCACCACGCCGTCACCACCAGTTCCCGTCCGTTGGCCACCATCAGCCCCCACGCGGGAGTGGGCCTGGGAATTCCCGCGCCCAGGAAGCTCAAGCTCGCTTCCAGCAGAATCACGAATCCTACCTGCAGGGTTGCCAGCACGATAATGGAATTCACTACATTGGGGAATACGTGCCGCACGATGATGCGGAAGTCCGATGACCCCGCCACCTTCGCCCGACCGATAAAGTCCTGGTTCTTGATGGCCAGCACCTCTCCCCTCACCTGCCTGGCGTACCGCGACCAAAGGATTACGCAGATGACGAAAATCACTACTCCAAAGCTGGGTCCCCTGGCCGCCACAATGGCCAGGGCTAACAGAATTGCTGGTATGGAAAGGGCAATGTCCACCCCCCTCATTATCAGCATGTCGGAACGGCCGCCGTAGTAACCCGCTATCAGTCCCAGCCCCACGCCAATCACTCCGCTGATCGCAATTACCGTCAGCGAGACCATCAGCACGTACTTGGCGCCGTGGACGATGCGGCTCAGTATGTCGCGGCCCTGCTTGTCAGTGCCCAGCAAATACCTGACCGAACCCCCTTCCTGCCACGCCGGCGGTGTCAGGCGCTCTGCGAACTGTCCCCTTGTCGGGTGGTGCGGCGCCACCACATTGGCAAAAAAGGCAGGTATTACCAGAACAATCAGTATTACCGCCATTGGAATTAGCGGGAAGCGCCTTGCTTCCTGGACAAAGCTGCCAATGTTGCTGGGCGAATACCAGGCAGGTTTTCGCGCTGGCGCGGTAATTTGCATCGTAGTCCACTCCTGATCAATTGGCGGCAACGGTGGCCTTGCTCCCGCTGCGGGCGGCCCTTCCGGCCGCCGCCTCGCTCAACGGCTCTGCTTAGTAGCGAATCCTGGGGTCCAGGTAGGCATAAAGAACGTCAACTACCAGGTTGGCCAGGATGTAGATTCCGGCAAAGGTGATTACAACGGCCTGCACGACCGGATAGTCCCGGGCGTTGATGGCCTGAATGGCCAGCAGGCCGGTGCCCGGATAGGTAAACACGCTCTCGGTGATTACCGCGCCGGTCATTAACTGCCCTGCCACTATTCCAAAGAAAGTCAGTGGGGGAATCGCCGCGTTCTTGAGCGCGTGCTTCCACACCACCTTCAGCTCAACAATGCCCTTGATTCGCGCCAGTTTTATGTACTCCGTGTCCAGCACTTCCAGCATGGCCGAACGCACCAGGCGCATCATGGCCGCCACCTGGAACCACCCCAGGGTGATGGCCGGCAAAATCAGGTTCTTCCCTCCGCCCCTGCCCGAAGTGGGAAACAGGTCCAGCTGGACCGCGAACAGGAAGATCAATACGATGCCCAGCCAGAAGGGCGGCAGCGACTGGCCGGCAAGGGCAATCACCTTGCCGATGTAGTCAAAGATGGAGTCTTTCTTGACCGCCGATAAAACTCCCACCGGCACCGCTATCAGGATGCTGATGCCTATGGCTATTGCGGCCAACTGCAAGGTGGCCGGGAATCGCTGGATCACCAGTCCGATGGCAGTCTGGTCCGCCCAGTTTATGGACTGCCCGAAGTCCCCCCGCATCGCGTTGCCCACAAACTTCAGATACTGTATCGGCAGCGGCTGGTCCAGTCCCAGGGACCGCTCCAGCGCTCTCTCCTGCGCGGGTCCGGCGTCGGCCGGCAGGAACACGTCCACGGGATTGCCGCTGAGGCGCGCCAGTCCGAAAACAATGAGGCTGACTATGAACAGCACAATCAGTGCGTAAAAGCACCTGATCAGGATAAACCGTTGCATACCTTTACCTCGATGAGAGTACCCTGTCCTTGCCTGGCCAGGGCCTGTGCCCGCCCCTGCATTCTGCCGGTACCCCGAACTGGCCCCCGCCCGTCACAGGCTGGCAGGGTGGCGCTGGCCCCTTAACGTTACGCAGGAAATTCGGCGACAGCCAACGGTGAAAAGCCCCGCTTGCTGCGGCAAAAGTTTAGCCAAATATATGCCATAGTCAAGGTAGTGTCAACGAACTGGGCGCCCACATAAACTCCTCTTTACTCCGGCGGTCCCAGCCCGCTCCGGAATCATGCGCAAATGTCATCCCAACGCCACACCGGGGCCGCACGCCGCGGCCTTGGCGTGGTGCCCCTCCGCCTTCCTCCATTCAACGCGGCCATTCAATACGTCGGCAACGCCGGAACTACCCCCTTTCCGGACGGCTTCCCGCACGGCCGATGGCCGCGGGATAAGGCTTAATGCCTTCAGGCAACCCGGGTTGGCAGGCGCAGTCTGTACCAGGCCCCAGCGGGTTGCCAGGCATCGCCGGCAGGGTCGGAGATGAGCTTTCCGGACGGTGTGGCTCCAGCCGGTTGAAAACCGGTCTTGCTGAACCTGGCTGGGGCCCTAAAATGCCGGCAATTGGTTCGGAAACACTAACAATTCCATCGGAAGGTAAGGTAATATTATGTAAAAGCAATTCCAAATCTATAAGCTTGATTTCTCTATCAGGCGCATAATTGGACGCAATCTGTAGTCCGTGTTACAATCGCGTATGTTAATATAAGAGATATTATGTCGGGTAATTGGGCATCAAGGTAGGGATGAGTGCAGGCGGGGTTGGTTGCCCAGATGGCGATTCAATGGCCGCACAGCTTGTATAACTGTCTCTTTGAGGAGTAGGAGTTTGATATGAAGCTAGTTGTCGTTGGGACGGGTCAAGGCGGTTCAAATATCGCTGATGAATTCGTCGCCCTGGGGCAGTGGGTGTGGACGAACCGGAGGGTGCGAATTTTCACCGGCACCGAAGCGGACCCAATCGCCAAGGGCGTATTCGCAGTGAATTTGGGTGCGGGAGACCTCTACGGTCTCGAGCACATTCCGCAAACGGATGACCACACTATTTTGATGGGTACTACCGACGAGTTCCGGGGCCGCGGCGCCGGCAAGGTCAACGCCGACGGCGCCGAGCAGGCCCGTCGCGACTCTCGGAAGATCGTCTCCACTATTCGCGACCACGGGGATGTTTACTCCGCTGACGCCATCATGGTTATCGCTACCACCGCCGGTGGTACCGGTTCCGGCTCAGTCGGCGTTATCGTTGACCTGCTGAAGGAAGAGTTCAAAAAGCCCGTGTACGCCATGCTGGTCCTTCCCTTTGAGAACCAGTACGACGAACCGGACAGCGTCATTAACACCGCGACCTGTCTGAAGAAGGTCCTGGAAAACTCCAAGGCCGACGCCGTTTTCCTAGTGGACAACCAGAAGTTCGCCCGCAAGCAGGACGCCATGGGTGTCAACTTCGCCACCATCAACCGGAAAATCGCCGACTCCTTCATGGACATTCTCTGCGTCGGTGAAGAGACCGACCGCCGCTTCATCGGCGAGGTTCTGGACGCCAACGACGTTATCCGTATCCTCAAGGGCCCCACTGTCATCGGCGTCAGCCACGCGGCCCTTCCCGTAACTCGCAAGGCTCGCACCGGCAACGGCGGTGGCCTTTTCGGTCGCCTGCGCGGCAGCGAGCGCCAGCAGCAGCACTTCTCCGTGTCCAAGGCCCAGATCGAGCGCGCCCAGACTGTGGTCACCCAGGCTCTGGCCGAGCTGTCCCTGGACTGCGAGTACATCGAGGAAGGCAAGGTCCTCTACGATGCCCAACACGTATTGGGCCTCTTCAGCGGACCCGCGGTTGAAGCCACCGAAGAAATCGTCGAAATGATGGACAATACCTTCGCGGAACTGGTCCCCGGGGCCGGTCGCCGCAAGGGAACTTACCCCGGCCGCACCTCCGACACCATCAGCGTCACTGCCATTGTGGCCAACATCGGTGAGGGCAAGGCGATGGACCGCATCGAATGGTTCTATCGCGAGGCCGCCAACATGATGAACACTTCCCGCGACCGGCGGGAAGGCCGCGGCCGGCGCTGGGAAGACATCTCCAAGCTGTCTGACGCTCTCCCCAATTTGTAGTCTGTTGAATTGATTACCGGCCCCGACCACACTT
>JAPPJA010000029.1 GCA_028874675.1 Chloroflexota bacterium | reverse complement strand
CAGCGGACCTGGGACAACGTGGCCCACGGCGGACAGATCGCTTACCTGAGGGGCTACTACCAGGGAATGGGCTGGTATCCCAGGTAGATCTGAGTTAAAAGCTTAGGCTGCCGTGCGGGCGTTTTTGGGCAATTACAGGCAAGCCCCAAACCTCGGCCCTCTACTTCCTGCTTGAAACCCTCTCGCTACTGGGAGGTTGCGTAACAATAGGCTTTCCTGGCAACCTGTTCACCCCCACCCATCCTTCCTGTCCAAGGGGAGGGTGTCTTTGAGTTGATTTCCTGGCGGACTACCTTCTGGGCCGGTGACGGTCTGCGCTGTCCAGCATAATGGTTACCGGGCCGTCATTTTCCAGGGACACCTGCATATGCTCCTGGAACACCCCGGTGGCAACGGGCAGCCCAGTGGCTTCGAACAGGCCCACGATGTGCTGGTAAAGACGTTCAGCCTGCTCCGGTGGGGCGGCGCTGGTGAAGTCGGGCCTCCGGCCCTTCCGTGTGTCGCCGTAGAGGGTGAACTGGCTGACTACGAGGAGTCCGGCGCCGGTATCCAATGCTGACAGATTGAAGCGGTTCTGGTCGTCGGCGAATATTCTCAGGTTGACTGTCTTGTCCACCAGGTACTGTGCATCGGTTTCATCGTCTTCCCTGGAGA
The DNA here is from genome assembly GCA_028874675.1 of Chloroflexota bacterium. Taxonomy (GTDB): domain Bacteria; phylum Chloroflexota; class Dehalococcoidia; order Lucifugimonadales; family UBA3495; genus Bin22. The sequence goes on along the minus strand of JAPPJA010000029.1, from coordinate 4,178 downwards.
CCCCCACCAGCGCCACCAGTCCGGCTCCGATAGCGCCCATCTCCCGGCCGTCCACGCTGACAGTAGCCCGGCTAACCCGCTGAATCAAGGCCCTCAATTTCCGTACCCCCCGTTGTGACCAAGAGTCTTGAGCTCAACAATACGAAGGGCCCAGAACTCGCTCTGGGCCCTCGACGCAAGCGCTTTAAGAGTTTGCTGTCCTATGCGGTGGTTTCCGCCGGGGCCGTGGTGGATTCGCTCCTGGAATCGGAGGATGAGGACCCGTTGGACGAATCGGAGGACTTGCTCTCCGAGGACGAAGAACTCTCCTTCTCCTTGGTTTCCGGGGGTGGAGACTTGGGCCGACCATAGTCGGTGGTGTAGAAACCCGAGCCCTTATATATTACGGGCACGGCGTGGAATACCCGGCGTCCCTCACCGGCACAGAGAGGACAAGCCCCGGAACCGGCTTCCTTGAAACTCTGGACTAGCTCAAACGTGTGGTCGCAACTGGTGCACTGATAATCGTAGCGGGGCAATTTATTCCTCCTGGGGAACTGCGCCCGGCCAACGCCGGTTGGCTTGTCACTAGCGCAATCATTCACTTTGTTAATAATTTCACCAACAATCTATCATTGGGAAAGGACGGTGTCAAATACGACTGGGACGGTTTTCACCCCGTCCTCGCAGGCTTCAGTTATTTCGGGAATCGGGGCCAGGCGGCCCTTCACACGCTTGTTATTGGGGCATTGAATCTATATCATCCTGAACCAAGGCAAGTTTGGCAACGCAAGGTGGGAGGAACTCATGCGCGGCAGAAAGAAGCTTGTAGCCGTCTCGTTGGCGAGTGTTGGCGCACTGCTGGTGGCGGCGTTGGCGTTCCTTTTCGTCCCTATGTTGATCGCCTTGGGTGTGGCTGCGGTGGCCCTGATAGTAGTTTTGATCGTGTCGGCGGGACCGTCGCAACGGAGGTGGGACGCGGTGTCCCGGGCCGAAGCTGACGCCGCACAACGGGGGGACCAGTCCGCCTTCCTGGGCGACCGGCATGACCATACCTTCTAGAGGTCGTTCCAAGACCGCTTAGCGGGAGCGGCGACTGGGTCTGGACACCCAACCCGGCGGACGTTACCCTCGTTCCGGCCTTTCCCCGTAAGGGGATAACAAGGTGACGGGGACAGCAAATCCCCGCAGGCTTTTCGTCAGGACCGCTCCGCAATTTTGACGGCCAGCGCCATCAGTGCCTCGTCCGCGCCCCTGTCTCCCAGCAGGGAAAGCCCCACGGGCGGCCCATCCACCTGGGCCAGCGGCAGGGATATTTGCGGCCTTCCCGTGTTTCCGGCAATGGAGGTCAGCGCGCTATTGCGCAGCCGCAGTTCGTGGCGCTGCGAAACGGCCTGGCCCGTGGGGGGAGCGGGGCTGATGGTGGAAGGCAGGCACACAACCTTGCTACCGCCGGCAAAAACCTCATTCACCCTGGCCACGATGTCTTCGCGCCGCAACTGGGCCGCCGCAACCTGCTCGTCCGTAACCGCCCGGGCAAGCACGTAGCGGTCTGACACTTCAAAGCTGAAGGCCGGGTTATACCGGTCAATCCATTCCCGCACCGACTCCCAGGCTTCCCTGCTCTGGAGTATCTGCTGCTGGTTGGACCAGTCGGTCAGGCTGCTGGGGGACAGCCGGACTTCCGTAGTGGTCTCGAAGAGGGAACTTATCCGGTTCTTCGCCTCCATCAGGGCGGCGCGGGTCTCCGGTTCGGCCAGGTCGAAGGCATCCTCAGCAACAATCAGCTGGGTTGGCAGCGCAGGGGAAGCCGCCGATTGCAGGAGGACGTTACCTACCCGCTGGAAGGTGATGGCATCCCGGGCGAACCAGCCGATGGTGTCGTAGCTGGGCGCCTGAAGCAGCATGCCTCCCCGGGGGATTCGGCCGTGGGTGGGCCTGAGGCCGAAGAGGCCGCAAAAGCTGGCGGGAACCCGAACCGACCCGCCGGTATCGGACCCGAGCGCAAAGTCCACCAGTTCCCCTGCCACGGCCGCGGCCGATCCGCTGGACGAACCTCCAGGCACCCGCCCGGGCGCGCGGGGATTGGTGGGAGTCCCGTAGTGAACGTTTTCCCCGAAGATGCCCCGGGTAAGTTCGTCCGTGATGGTCTTTCCGGCCAGCTCCGCGCCGGCGTCAATCAACTGCCGCACGACCCAGGCGTGGGTTTCCGCAGGGGAGTGAGTGGCCCGCCAGGTTGGATTGCCCGCGCCGGTGACCTTTCCCGCCACGTCAAAGATGTCCTTGGAAGCAAAGGCAAGGCCGGACAGGGGGCCTGCACCTCCAGGCAGGAAGGTATCATCGCCAGGACAGAAGGCGTTCAGCGTGTCGTGGACCGGGCGTGGGGGCTGTGTCATAAGAGGCTCTCCCTGGCGGGTATTTTCCGAAGGCTAAAAGAGAAAACGGCCCGCAAAACGGGCCATTCCATTGGGGAAAGAGGCGCAGGGCCGGAGCAGCCTAGCGGCGCTGGCGGCGGCGACGGCGGGCGGCGCGCTGGGCGGCCAGCCGCTCTTTCTGGGCCTTGGACCGGAAGAACCGGCGGTCTTTCAGTTCGCGCAGGATGCCTGCATGCTGGACTGAAGCGCGGAAGCGGTTTACCAGGCTCTCGGGGCTTTCGCCTTCACGGGGAGTTACAAAGGCCATTCAATACTCCTTTGCCATTTGTGAGTTGTGATTGTCGATAATGTACCATACGGGACAATAGCGGGCAAGGCAAAGCTGGCGACAGGGCAGGGCAATCGCATGAAAGATTCGTCCTGCAGCCGGCTAATATCTACAAGGCAAAGCTATGTCGCCCTGAGCTCGCCGAAGGGCCTGAAATCCTTCCCCACGACCTCGCTACGGTTCCGAAAGCCAGTTGGTGGGGAGGAGTTTAGATTCTTCGGCAAGCTCAGAATGACAATTTACTCACTCATGCGACTGCCCTGGGCGACGTATCAGAGCAATTGCATTTGAAACTGGCTCCCACTTTGCCCTTGGACAGACAACCTAGAGAAACTTGCCCTGGTTCGAGGTTCCCGCCTTCGCGGGAACGACGCGTCCTTCCCAAACCGAAATGCGATAGCCCGGGCCGACGGGGCAGGGCAGTCCCGCCAGATTGCCGCACGGGCGACGCCAGGGAAAAATGCGTTTTGGGCGCCATCCGGTCTCATTTGGCCTCATTTTGTATTTGGGAAATTCTTCCAGGCTGCCGGAACTTCAACATTTTGATAACAGATGAGACCTCCTCAAAGTTTCCCGTCCAGAATGGTTACGGGCGGCGACTGAAGTGGACCTGGGCGCTGCTGCCCATTTGTTCCATGGTAGGCACGGGCAACGCAGTGTGACAAGTGGACAATGACGGAACGATGAAGCGGCACCCTGGCGGCGGCAGTTTGTGAATCGCCGGTCAGGACGCTGTCGCCGGGCCTTGTCGTCAAATTACCTTGTCATACCTTTGAATCCAGGAATTGTGACTTCAGCCGACGAGATTCCCGCGAAGGAGGGAACGACGAAAAGGGGCGCCGGGATACTTCCACCTTCAATTTGAAGACAGCCCCTACCGAGGAAGAGGGCCACAAAGGGGTGGGCCAGTGGAATGTTAATGCCAATGGCGGGACAGGGTGAATTTCCTCACTTCTCGTCCTGCTGGACAAAGGAGCCGTCGGCCATTTCAAGGCGACGGGTGCACATGCCAGCCAGCGCCAAATCGTGGGTGGCGGTGATGACGGTAACTCCCCGGTCGCGAGCGATGTCCCGCAGTATGGAGGCGATGGTAATGCCGGTGACACTGTCCAACTCGCCGGTGGGTTCGTCGGCGAAGAGCACGGCGGGGCCGGTGACCAGGGCGCGGGCAATGGCCACCCGCTGCTGCTCGCCGCCGGAAAGTTCGTAGGGGCGGTGGCCGGTCCGGGACCCCAGTCCCACCAGGTCCAGCGCCTCGGCGGCCTTCTGACGCCGGTCCCGCCAGCCCGAACCACCGATATGCAGCGGCAATTCCACGTTCTCAAAAGCGGAAAGCAGGGGTATCAGGCCAAAGGACTGAAACACGAACCCGATGCGCGTCCGGCGAAGGTCAACGAGTTGGGCCTCCGAAAACTCCGCCAGGTTGCGGCCCTCGAAACTGATTCCGCCGGAACTGGGTTGATCCAGCCCGGCCAGGAGGTTCAGCAGGGTAGTCT
>JAPPJA010000379.1 GCA_028874675.1 Chloroflexota bacterium | reverse complement strand
GCCCGACCGGGCGCAGGACTGACCTGCTGCAATTCATTACCAAGAGCCTTCCGCAGCGCCGCGGCGTCGCGGCGTACCGATGCCTCTACAAAATTTGGACCGTCATTCACTCGGGCCGCCCCCGGACCGGAAATTCAAAAAGCCAGGCTCTGGGCGTGAATTCCAGCGGGGCAGGTTTTCTTACCTGCCCCTGAAACCGTCATCGGTTGCAAATGCGGCAAACGGGAAGGCCTACGACTTACGAGTCCCCTCGCGCTCCCTATCTGCCGACCAGGTGCACGGTGGCGTGCAACACTTGCTGCATCATCCTGAGGCTGGAGGCCAGCGGCTTTCTCAGCGCCGGAGCCAGCATGATGACTATCAGGGCGACGATTGCCAGCCGGACTGCGGTTGGGTGGTAATTCACCAGCAGCATGGCGCAGGCGCCCGTTACCAGTATGGCAGCGGATACAAGGAATTGCCCAATCCTGGCGTGCCGACGGCCGAATTTCATGTAGGCCGCGGTGACTGTAGCCATGGAAAGGAACGCAACAATCCACGAGGCCCCCGGCAGCCCCAGCAACGCCATGGGCGGTTGCCAGGATGGATCTGACCACTGCGCCACCAGCACCCATGCGGTTAGCCCCAGGAGAGGCAGGCCGGAAAGGGCCACCAACAGCCAGTCGTGTCCCACCTTTCCCCGAACAACCCGCGTTACGACCCACAGGGCGACCGCTACGTATCCCGCGAATAGCGCGACCAGCGTCAGGCTTGCGGGGTAGGAAGTCTGGGCCATCAGGTTCTGGAACGACTTGCCCGGGCCAATCACCAGCATCAACAGAACAACCGCCGGCGCAGCCACCGAGACTCCCAGCCAGGAATAAGACCAGATGCCGGGAAATCCGCCCCGCCAGTTCAGCCAGGTTACTGTCCCCACGAAGCCAAGGGTCAGGACCACCGCCGCAATGTTGTCGCACAGGCCCAGGGCTACCAGACCTGCGAGCAGGAAATGGGGAATAACGACCAGTCCCAGTTCCTTGCGACCTACAACGGTATGCACGTCCTGCATGAGCCCGGCCAGGGTAGCGGGGTCCCCCATCTGCTCGGCGGCCAGGCTCTTTGCGGTTTCCTGGCGGACGCCCAGGTCAATCAGTTCGTTGGTCTTGTCTTCCAGGTGGTCTTCCAGTTCGGAAATTATCTCTTTCTTCCTGGCTGGCTGTAGTCGGATATTACGGGATAGAGCACTAACATATTTGTCAGAATCTGCCACTTTCTGTTGCCCTCGGAATACTGCCTTATCCTTCCGGTTGAACCGTCGAACGGGCAATTACGGAGTTCATCGCCCGACTGAACCGCTGCCACTCCGCCTGCCGGTCCGAGAGTACGAAACGGCCCTTCAGGGTGATGTAGTAATAACGCCGTCGCATCCCTCCGGGGGTATTCTGCCAACGCCCTTCAATCAGCCCCTCTCGCTCCATGCGGTGCAGGGCGGGGTAGAGCGTTCCTTCCTTGAAATCAAAATAGCCGCTGCTTCTCGAATTGATCTCTTTGACAATCTGGTAACCGTACATCGGCTCCAAAAGGAGAAGAGACAAGAGCAGGGTTTCGGTATTCCCCTTGAGCATTTCCTGTTGGCTCATAATCTCTCAAGTCCATTTGGGTTCTCGCCGGCTCCACACCGCGCCAATTTACCTACAAACCTGAAATATGTCCGGCGCAATGTCCAGCGAGACCCCGGTTAAAGTTGAATGATACCAGTCCGGGAATTGGCTGAGAGGCAGGTCCCAGGGTTGGGCAGTGAGCGGCCTGGGTATGAAGACTGATTCACTCACCTGAACTGCTTCATCGGTTCCCGAAGATTCAAAACTCCGTTTTAGGTTGTCGCTCTTCCCAGGGACTTGGGCCGGTTCATCGCCAGTTTCCAAAGCACCGGTAGGGCGACCAGTCCAAAGTAGGCCAGGAACACCATTGCCGCGTTGGGCAGATTGAAGCCGGGGGGCAGGGCAATGGCGGTTACGACGCCCAGGGTCACAGCGCTAACCAGCAGCAAACCTACTTTCAGCGCCCTCCGGCCCAGCTTCAGGTAGAGGCCGGTAATCACCGCCAGGCCCACGAAAATACCTATATCCAGGTAGTCCACCGCCCCCAGCATCTCCAGGTGTATTCCCATGTAAACTTCGTAGGAATGGTAAAAGAGGACCCACGAGCCGAACACGGGCACGGGAAGGGCTGCGAATGAGACCAGCAGCCAGTCTCTCTTTACCATTTCCCGGGCCAGCTTCAGGAGGCTGTACATGGCAAAGGGAGCGCAGGCGATGAGCACGATTATCATGGGGTCGAATACGGGCAGACTCTGTCCCGTCAAAAGCATCCAGGCGCCGTACCCTATGGCATGGATGGCGATAAGGAAGGAAATGACCGGTGCGACTATGACGTATCCCAGCCAGGAGTAGGACCACTTGCTGGGATTTCCCTTCCGCCAGTCGTACCAGGTCACGGCGGCAATGGCGCCGAGGGCCAGGGCGATTACGAAATAATTGCAGCAGAACTTGAACAGAAACAGTCCGCACACCATGAGATGAGGCAGCGCAGCCAATACCACATCCGACCACCCTGCGTAGCCATATACCAGGCGCATGCGCCTGGCTATGTCTGAAGGGTCTCCCAGATGCTGTACCGCCAGTGTTCTGGCGGTCTGGCCGTCAACTCCCTGGGCTTCAAGGTCTTTGACCTTGTCGTTCAGGTGGGTTTCAAGCTCGTCGATGATTTCCTGTGCTTCGGCGGGCCCCAGGCCAAGCCGGTCCTTGAATGCAGCCAGATAACTCTCAAAATCACCCAAAACAATCAATCCGTGTGGGCCCCGCCGGTGGGGCCTGCTTTCAGCGCTCCTTAACTTGGCGCGCCAGGCTCAATCCCTTGCTTTGCCGCCCCCGCATTACTGGCTCATCGGGCAATTTACCAGTCTTGAATCCGCTGACCGCTGGGGAAAGTTAGTCGCAAGAATTTACCTTCCCGTGCCAGGTAACGGGTTCCATTGCCGGGCAGCATCACCTGTTCATATACCCCCCTATATAACTTAAAATCTTTCGTTTGGCAATGTCTGGCATTTCAGCCGGCTGCTGCAGGCACTCTCTTCTTGAAAGCTTCGCATCCCCGGGGGACCGCGTACTTGTGACTGCAGAGCGTATTCTCGGAAGGGTTTGGGGTCCGGCCCTGAAGCGCCTTCCAGACTTGCCAGGGAAATCTCTCAGTCGCGGGTAGATGCCTGGCCTCCACAGCAGCCTTACGGCTTTGGCGGGACTGCATACGGTAGCAATGAGGAAAGAGAACTGAGAGACTCCGTATAGCTATTATCGCAAGACTATAATCGGCCGTCAATGTATAAAAAACTACTATACTATTGCATTCCGAGGGTGTTTTCCCTGCCGAATTCCTTGCGTACGACACCAGGCAAGCCCGCTGCCGCCGCGCAGTCAATGGCCGACGACCTCATATCCGCGCCCTCCGGGTCGGCTGAAATGTCTGCCGACGGGGCCCCTTTACGGCCCAACGGTCGGTCGCCCCAGGGAACATCGGGCAACTTCTGCTCCCGCCTTACTTCGTTGATGGTAAGCGCTCCCCGGTCCAGCAGCTGCACCTGTCGGGCGACCCTGCTGTTCTCGTCCTCCCGCATGGCTTCTATCGAGGTCAGGTCGAACTCCAGGTAAATGTCGGGAAAGCCCAGCCTGGGCATCAGCATCCGGTTCAGGTGCTCCTCGAGAAAATGGATTTCCGGGGCTATGGTATTTCGCCAGAAAATTCGCTCCGCTGCGTTAATGTTGGCGAAGGTGGCTCGTTCCAGGTCGGCCAGAAGTGGCTTGGGCACGCCGTAGGCCCGGCTGACCTCTTCCAGGCTCCAGCGCAGACCCCGTATGAAGTCCATATCCCTGTGGCTCAAACCCAGGGTGTGGATGTCCTTCACAAAATTGGCGATGGCGGGACGGTGGGCGTTGTGGGGTCCCTGGAAGCGGGCGTCCCAGCGGTTGTAGAATTCCTCCACCTCCCGGTCCGTGAGTTGGGAGTCCGTCAGCAGGACAAAGTCGGGCTGGGCCGAATTGCGCAGGAAGTTGCGGTTGAACCGCAGGCCGTCTCGGCCCATGTCCACGGAAAGGCGGGCCGGCGCCAGGGGAGACAGGCCGGCAAACTCCTCCATGGGGTTGAAGTACCGGAGCCATACCACTTCATCCGCCGCGTAGGCCACGGGTGTGCCCCCCTGGCCCCGATACACAAACCCCCGGATGTAGTTGCGACGGTCGGGCAGCACGGACACTCGGTCCGGGCGCAGCGGCCAGATTTCCCGACGACCGTTTTCGTCCCGTTCCAGGGCCCAGAAAGCCTGTCCCCAGAGGTTCAGGTAAATCTCCGTCGCCTGCCACAGGTCTCCTTGGGTGTACCAGGGATTGACCCGGTCCAGCAGTTGACTGGCCGGATGCTCGGGCCCTACCAGCTGCCTGGAGCCGTCGGAAGTGTTCCGGTAAAGGTGCACCGCCGGCCGGCTGACGGCATCGGCCCGCAGTTTGATGGCAGCGTAAACCGACACCGAAGAAGCGTAGTAGTTACCGTACTCCGGGTTGGCCCAGCCCGCGCCCCTTCCGATAGTCTCTGTCATGGGGTCCAGGTCGGCGTTTCCGGCGCGATTGAGCCTTTGCACCAGGTTACCGGAAGGGCTGTGGCGAGTTGTTTCCCCGTGAGCGCCGTCAGAGCGCCCTCCCCTTCGGGCCCATGGGCCCAGCATGTTCCGCAGGTTGTCTTTGACTGTCTTCACTGTTGTTCACTCCCTCTTGGCAATCTGTTAATTGGATTCCAGCGTATTTTCCGGGGAC
>JAPPJA010000239.1 GCA_028874675.1 Chloroflexota bacterium | reverse complement strand
TTAGATGCTTCGGCTTCGCTCAGCATGACATTCAATTAAAGCGCGATTGCCCTGCTGGGCGGCCCTGGCCGCAGCCATAACGTCGCCACTGGTGTTAAAATCCCCAAGGAACCTGGCAGCTAATACTCGAGTGGAGGCCTGGCGGCAACCCGTACAGGTCCCCGGGGAGGCGTCTTGGCGATTACAGAGTTGGAAATTACAAAGCGTACCAGCTTCGCATCGGGCGAGAGTTTTGGCGACGTGGGCCCGTATGAGCTTCTGGAAGGGACGGCCTACTATGCGGTGAGTCCCACTCATCCACGCAACCAGGGGATTACGGACCTGGACCTGGCGCCGGCGAACGTATCGGGTATGGTGGAGTTTACTGCGGACTTCGCCATGCTGCAGCCGGTGAACCCCGACCGGGGAAACCGGCGGATACTGTTTGACGTGGTAAACCGGGGTAGGAAGACCGCCCTGACCCTGAATAGTGTCCCCACCGCTACCGATCCCACTGCGCCCCTGGAAGCCGGCAACGGTTACCTGATGAGGCGGGGCTACACAGTGGTTTGGGCCGGGTGGCAGGCGGATGTGCCCCCCACTCCCGGCCTTATCGGACTCCACGCGCCCGAGGCGATGGGACCGGAAGGCCCGCTAACGGGCAAGATTATGTGCCAGTTCCAGTGCGACCAGCCGTCTCAGGTGTTTTTGCTGGCGGACCGGCAGCACCTGGCCAATCCCGCGGCAGACCCGGAAGAGGCGGAAGCGACACTGACGGTTCGGGACCTGCCCAACAGCCCGGCTACGCCCGTTGACCGGGGCCAGTGGTCCTTTGTGCGGGTGGAAGACGAGGACCTGGAGCCGCAGCACAGGCACATCTATATGCCCTCGGGCTTCGAACCCGGCCGGATTTACCAGCTGGTGTACACCACTACCGGTAGCCGAATTGTGGGTTTGGGATTTGCCGCCATGCGTGATGCGGTGTCGTTCCTCAAGTACGCCCCGGCCACGTCGGGAAACCCGTGCCTTGCGGGCATCGAGTATGCCTATGCCATGGGCCGCTCCCAGAGCGGCAGGTTTCTGCGCCAGTATATTCACACCGGCATCAATGAGGACGAAGAGGACCGGGTGGCCCTGGACGGCATTATTCCCCACGTGGCTGGCGGGATGCGGGGCGAGTTCAACCTGCGCTTCGGGCAGCCCTCCAAGGACGTCTGCTACATCATCCCCGAAATGTTTCCCTTCACCGACACCCCGCAGAGCGACCCGGTGACCGGGGCGCAGGGCTCCCTGCTGGATGCCCTGGAGCAGCGGGGCAATGTGCCAAGAATAATGTTCACCAATACCTCCGCCGAGTACTGGCGCGGGGATGCGGCGCTGATTCATACCGACCTGGAGACACTGACCGACGCGCCGGAGTCGCCGTCGGTGCGGCGCTACCACTTTGCCGGCTGCCAGCACGGCTCGGGAGACTTCCCGCCCCTGGAAATCAGGCCCGCCGATGGCCTCAAGGGACACTTGCCCTTCAACAGCGTGGACTACGCTCCCCTGTCCCGGGCGGTGCTCGAAAACCTGGACCGCTGGGTTACCACCGGCGAAGAACCTCCGGCCAGCCGCCATCCCAGCCTGAACGACGGTACGGCAGTGGAATCCCATACGCTGCTCGAACGGTTCGCCCGGCTTCCCGGGGTAAGGGTCCCTGCCGAAACCACCAGGGCAATCAGGCTGGACTATGGCCCCGAGGCTCACCTGGGGCGCACGACAAAGCTGCCAGCCGACGAGGGAGAGGAGTTCCCGGCCCTGGTAGCTGACCTGGACGAGTCGTTCAATGAGCGCGGGGGCATCCGCCTGCCCGACCTTTCGGTGCCGGTGGCCACCTACACGGGCTGGAACCTGCGGGATGAGAGTATCGGAAACCCCAACCTGTTCATCGGCATTACCGGTGGCCTGGCCGGATGGACCTTGCCGCTGCCCGTCACCAGGGATGAACGGGAGAAGACCGGCGACCCGCGAAGGTCCGTTGAGGAACGCTACGCCAGCCGAGAGGACTACCTGGAACAGGTAAGCCGCGCCGCCATGGAGCTGGTGGGTGAAGGCTATCTGCTGGAGGAAGACGTGGAGGAGGTGGTGGATTTGGCGGGGCGCAAGTACGACCACTTCGTTGGTGACGGCGAGGAAGGCTGACGCGGCGGCAGTTCGGTAGAGCTAACCTCCGGTCCGCAAAGGTACATGTGGCTGGGAAAACCGGTGGGCCGCCAGGCCGGGGGGAAGGCAAGGTAGGGCGGCATATCCGGGCCTTGATTCGTTCACCTCGGTAGGGAGACAGCATGACAAAGGTACTGGTAGTGGTTTTTGACGGGCTTCAACCGGCCCAGGTTAACGGGAAGCTGATGCCCAACCTGGCCGCTTTTGCCGCTTCCGGGGTGACCTTCGCAAACCACCATGCCGTTTATCCCAGCGTCACCAGGGCCAACGCCTCGAGCATGGTCACCGGCCTCCATCCCGGGGGACACGGCATTTCGGCCAACACCCTGCTGGTGTCCGACTACAACCCGAACCAACCCATACCCGCCCTGGAGCCCCAACTGGAGCAGGTGGGACGGGAAACGGGACGGGTACTGCTGGCGCCTACCCTGGCGGATATGTTGTCCCAGCATGGTCAGGAGTATGTGTCCATTGGTGTGGGAACCAGCGGCAACGCCTACCTGCATAACCCCAACGCGCAAAGCTGCGGCGGGGCGACAATCCATCCGGAGTTCACCCTGCCCCGGGCCCTGCACGAGGACATCACCGCCCGGTTTGGTGCGTGGCCCGAGGAAAACAGGCCCAACACCCCCCGAATGGCCCAGGCCGTGAGCATCCTGACCGAGTACATTCTGCCGGAGCGGAACCCGGAGGTGGCCCTGATCTGGTCGTCGGAACCGGACAAGTCGCAGCACGATGCCGGGGTGGGGTCGGAATTGTCGGACAGGGCCGTGGGGGAAGCCGATGCCCAGTTCGGGCGCATCCTTCACTGGCTGGCTGAGACGGGAAGGGACGAAGAGACCAACGTAATGGTGATTTCCGACCACGGATATTCCACCATCGCCGAGGTGGTCAACGTGCAGGCGCTGGTACGGGAAGCTGGATTTCCGCCGGGGGGCGAACCGGGAGGAGTGGCGGTGGCGCACAATGGAGGCGCGGCGCTGTTCTACGCCACTCCGTGGGAACGGGAAACGGTGGCGCGGCTGGCCCAATGGCTGATGGCCCAGCCCTGGTGCGGGAATGTAACGGTCGGCCGGCGAGCGGGTGAAATTCCGGGGGCCCTGCCCGAGTCCTTGACGGGCAGCGAGGGCGAGAGGGCCCCGGACCTGACCATGTCCCTGCGCTGGCGCCCCGACGCCAACGACGCGGGGTACGGGGGCACAATTTACTCAACGGGGGGAGCGCCAGGCCAGGGCCAGCATGGGTCAATGGGGCAGTCCGAATTGCACAACATTCTCTTTGCCCGGGGCCCCGGGTTCAAGAAGGATATGAAGGTGGAGACTCCGTCGGGCAACATAGACCTGACCCCGACCATCCTGGAACTGCTGGGACTGCCGGCGGCCAAGCATATGGAGGGGCGGGTCCTGGCGGAGGCCCTGGCTGGGGGACCGAATCCTTTGGAAGTGGAGTGGTCTTCCGACTTTTACAGCGCGCAGAGCCCCGCCGGAGACAGGATTTACCGGCAGCAGATAAAACTGTCCCGGGTTGGCAATTCAGTGTATGTGGACGGGGGGACCAGCAGCCTGGTTGACCGCTAAACCGCCGCGCGCCCTCTTTCCAGCAGATCCATCTTGTCCAGGTCTCTTCACCTGGCGTTCCGTGAGGAAGGGTTGGCATGTGGGGAGTTACGGTGGGGCAATGTGCTAATATGGCCCCAAACAGCTTCAGGAGATAAGCATGGCCGATTACATTCCTTCAACCAGGGACTGGGTAAGGGAGCAGGTTGAACTCTACGAGCGAACCAACGGCGCGGAAGGCACAACCTTGCGCGACACCGGTCTGCCCGTAATCATCGTTATCAACCAGGGCAACAAGACCGGGGCCGTCCGCAAGACGCCGCTGATGCGGGTGAAGGACGGAGACAACTATGTGCTGGTGGGGTCCATGGGCGGCGCGCCAAAGAACCCGGTGTGGGTCTATAACCTGCGCTCCGATGGCAGCGTCCAGATCAGGGACAAGGCCGAGGTTTACGATATGACGGTCAGCGAGGTGTTCGACGATGCCGAGCGAGCCCGCCTGTGGGCTTTGGCGGTTTCGGCTTACCCGCCCTACGATGAATACCAGGAGCGCACGACCCGCAAGATTCCCGTGTTCATTGCCAGGCCGGCGTAGGACGCTTCAGTTACCGGGAAAACCACGAGGGTTGCCCGGTTCACCTCGGCAACCTTCTTTCCTGTCCCGCCTGACGCGGCAAGGGGGATTGTTCAGGCCTTTCCGGGGGCGGGTTTCAAACCCGCCCCTGCGCGCGGGTAGTCGCCCCTGCCGGAACTCGCGCCTGACCCGCTTACCCTATGAACAGCATGTAGGTCAGGCCGGTGGGTTGGGTAACCATCTGCGGGTCCAGCAGGCGCCGGTCGGGATCGAGGGCGCGGCGGGCGACCTCCCGGTTGATGGGTGGGACCTGCTCCAGGGCATCAATTTCATCCAGGGAAAAGTATCCGGCCATGTCCACCTCGTGGGCATCGGGAGTGGGTTCCCCTTCCACCGGGCTCAGGGCCAGGATCACGTAGGTGCTGTTGTCGCTGTCCGGGTCGTAGCGGTTGCGGATGCCCAGCACACCCTGCACCCGGGCGGTTACCCCGGCCTCCTCCTCGACCTCGCGGACCACCGCCTGCTCCATGG
>JAPPJA010000144.1 GCA_028874675.1 Chloroflexota bacterium | reverse complement strand
TCGACCTGCCCGAGGAGTTGCAACGCTGGCTCTTGTCCTGTCCGAGAGGCGACGGGCTTCTCCTGGCCCGGGGCAACCGCTTTCCCGTGCGCATCGAGGCCACCCCCGAGGAGACCCAAGTAATCGAGTGGCGACCCGGCCCCCGGCGCTAGACCGGACCGGCAAACCGAGTAAACCGAATCCAATAAACAATTAGAAGGAGAAAACGACTCTTATGAGTATCAACGTAAAGCACCTCCTGTTCGGCGAAAAGCCGGCCACGAGGCCCCCCGCATTGCTGGCAGTTGTGCCTCACCGTACCGGGGAGCGCACCCTTCTGGGTGTGGAAAACCTGCTCCAGTCCGTCGCTGTCCCTGAACCCTTTTCCCTGGAACTGGCCGGAGACATGGACGGCGTGACCCTGCTGGCCCGCTGCATGGACGACCGAGTGGTAAAGCAGCAATTGGCCTCTCACTATCCCCAGGCCCGCGTCCGCGAGGTAGTTCCCGAAGACGATCCCATGCGTCGCAGGCAGGGAGAACTGGCCTGGGGACTGACCCTTCGCGCCGGAGGGCCGGAGTACGTGCCCCTACGCTGCTTTCGGGACGAGGACCTGCTGGATCCGGGCTCCGATCCCCTGCTGGCGGTCATCGGCGCTCTGTCCTCCCTGCGGCCCGGAGAGCGCATTGTCTCCCGTTTGCTGCTGCGCTCCCTGGGTCCTGAATGGTCCCAAGCCCACCAGGCCAAGGCTCATAAGCGTGCCGTCCCTGATCCACGGGACCCGTCCTACACCTACCACACTCGGCCTCTCCAGGTGGATGGCGTGACTATGGCCGTGCTGGGCGCCGGGGCTCTTGCCGCCCTGCGGGGCTACCTGTGGGTACAAGACGGAGAAATTTTCAAGGCGTCTCTGCTCGGCCTGGGCAGCATCCTGGGCATGGTGCTGGCCGGCTGGGCTTGGTGGCGCTGGAAGCAAACCCGAAGCCGGGTCTACGACCCGCTGTTAATCCGGGAAAAGGTCTCCCGCATCGCCTTCGACGCCGAGCTGCAGCTCACGGCGTTCCTGCCTGCCGAAGCCGGCGAGGAGCGGGCATTCGACCTGCTGGAAAGCGTCGCCGCCGCCTACCGCCACTACGACCATCCTGCTGGCGCGCGGTTCAAGGCTGGGAAGATCAAGCCTCTCTACCCGACTGCCGCCATCCACCCGGCGGGGCCGGGGATTTTCGGCAAGCGCAGCGTTTTGGGAGTCAGGGAGGCGTCAGCCCTGTGGCACCCTCCTGGCGCGGGGGACGAGACGCCGTTGGTGGAGCGTTCGGGCTCCAGGTCACTGGCCCCCCAGCCCCGCAACGTCCGAATCGGCGCGCCGGTGGGCGAGGCCCCTGGGTCTATCCCCGGCGATGTCCATTTCTCCGACGACCTCCTGCGCCGCCACCATCTCTATGTAGCCCGCACCCGCATGGGCAAGTCAACGTTGATGCAACACGTCGTCGCCCACAAACTCAGGGAGAAGGCGGCGGGCCGGGACAGGGACTCCATCATCGTGGTGGACCCCCACGCCGACCTGGTGGCGAGTCTGCTGGAGCAGGTACCCGCGTCCATCGTAGACCGGGTAAGACTCATCGACCTGGCCGACGACCGGGGAGCGCCGGGCATCAACCTGCTGGACACTCGTATCTTCGCCGACCGGGACCGCACCGCCGACTCGGTGGTGCGGGTGGCCCGTGGACTCTGGGACCAATGGGGTCCTCGAATGCAGTCAATCCTGGAACACACCGTCAAGACTCTCCACGAAGCCAACGAGAGTCAAGACGCCGCCGAGCAGTACACCATACTGGACGGGATGCGGCTCATTTCCGACGGCAAGTTTCGTGCCGACGCGCTGGCCAGAGTCACCGACCCCTACCTGCTGGAATGGTGGGCCCGGGACTTCAACAACTGGCACCGCCAGTACCGCTCCGAGGCCATCGCCCCGGTCCAGACCCGGCTGGCCTACTATGCCTCCTCCAAGAAGGCCCGTTCCATCTTGGGCCAGTCCCGTTCCACCATTGATATTCGACAGACTGTGCTGGAGGGCGGCATTCTCTTCGTTTCCACTGCCCAGGGAACGGTGGGCCGGGACGTGGCCGCCTTGGTGGGAGCGTCCCTGCTCAACCTGGTGGACTCGGTGATCCGGGAGCAGGAGGGCATGCCCCAGGCACAGAGGCGGGGAGCGCTGGTGGTAGTCGACGAGATGCAGTCCATGCCCGGCGTGGACTACGAGTCCATGCTCAGCGAGCTGGGCAAGTACGGCGCCAGCTTTATCCTGGCCACCCAGAGCTTGGCCAAGCTTGACGACATTTCCCGTACCTTGCAGGACACCATCCTGGCCAATGTGGGCTGCCTGGCCGTGTTCCAGGTGTCGGGTGGCGACGCCCGCCGGTTGGTGTGGGAGCTGGGCAAGGACCGGGTAAGCGAGGACGATATCACCTCCCTGCCGGTCCATCACTGCTACGTGCGAGCCACGGTGGGCACCGACCGATTGCCCTCCTTCTCCATGATGGTCAGGAAACCCGAGCCTGGCGACGCCCAAATCGCCGCCAGTATCCGCGCTTCCGCCACCGGCTACACCACCAGGACGGGAGAGATCGCTACCGCCAGCGCAGAGGGAGAGCGGAAGCTCAGCGCTTACCAGCGGCAGTTGCTGGAACTGCCGAACGGCCACCAGCCCGACCTGCAGCAAGGGGAGCCCGAGCCTGAACCCGGGCGCAACAAGCAGCGCAGCAGGCGTAGCCCGGCGGTTGAGGACGTTGGAGAGACATTCTGTGGCTCGGAGGATGGGGAAGAATGATGTTCAGCGATTGCGAGAAAGAACTGCTGGGCCTGTTGGCGGAGTTGCCTTTCGCCGACCGGCTTGACCTGACGGCCCTCTCCGGATGGTCCCGGGGAGCAGTGTACGCCGGTATGGACAGATTGCAGGAAGGGAGGTTGGTTGACGCCATCCCCCACGCTACGCCTTTGCTGCCGCCCACCAAGAGGTACTGTCTCACCTCACGAGGACTGCTCTGCCTGGCAGACATCGCGGCCATGCCACAGGAGGAAATGCTGCGCCGGCGTCCAGTATCGGCCCAATGGCAAAGGGTGTTGTTGCAACGGCTTGACGCCCTGGCCGTGATCTATCGTTTGGTTGCCGCCGTCTCCAACGCGGCATTTCCCATCAGAGTACGACTGTTCCGGGCAGGGCCGGTGGACGCAGCAATAGTGCTGCCCGAGGGAAGGACGGTGGCCGTGGTCCGGCAAGGATTGACCGTGGACCGCACTGGCTTTTCCAAGCGGCTGTGGCGTCTCAGGGAGGGAACGCCGCCGGGTGGCCTCCTGGTGCTGGCCCCCGACGACGTACGGCTGCGCCAGGCCCGCCGTATGCTGACCGGCGCGAACTTTCCCGTGTTTCTGGGCCTGGAACGCGATGCCACCGTGGCGGGCTTGGACTCCCCCGTGTGGCGTCCCCCCACCGTCGCCGTAGATCTGGACCTGCGTTACATCCTGACCCACCTGGACCCACGCGGTAGTTTGCCAAAGGAGTCCCAGCTCACCCGTCACGCTTCGCCCGTCGGCATCACCTCGGACACGCGGGGACCGGACTGGCTGCTTCCCTCCGTGCTCGGCCCTGCCGAGAAGCGCGTCCTGGACCTGGTCTCCGACTGGCCCTGGGTTTCTCGGCGGGACTTGGCGGGAATTATGGGGGTGTCGGTACGGAGGGTGGCCCAGCTGGTTGGCCGGCTGAAGGATATGGGCCTGGTTCACCAGGCCGATGATGGACGCCACGGACGACTGGTTCTTAGCGACCGGGGGCTGGGGCTCCTGGCCCGACGGGATCGCGTCTCCGTCGGCGCGGCGCGGCGGCGTTGGAGCGCGGCCTCTTTGAACCCGCCTGCGCCACTGTCCTGGCGCAACGTCTCAGGATCCCGCAGCCGACAGTTGCTTCGCAACCTGGACCACACCAGCGCGGTTCACCGGTTCCTCGTTGCGCTGTGCGAACAGGCCCGAGCCGCGGGCTGGGAGGCTGTTGAGCTGGACCCGCCCTGGCGGGCGTCGCGCTACTTCCGGTACGAAGGACGGCTCCATTCGGTATTGCCCGACGCCTTCGGAGTCTTGCGCCTGGGCAACAAGACTCTACCCTTTTTCCTGGAGTGGGAGCGGCGGGCGGTACGGCCCGTCACCATGGCGGCAAGGCTGGCCCCCTACTTGCGCTACTACTCTTCCCCCAGACCCCTGGACGACCACGGCGCGGAGCCCGTCGTCCTGGTGGTTTTCGACGAAGAGCTGGCCGCCAGCCACTTCCCCCGCCTGGCCCGTCGGGAGATGGACCGTTCCGGTGTTGATGTTCCCCTGCGGATATCCCACCGGAAGGCATTGGAACAGTTGGGTCCCCTGGGGCGGGCCTGGCAAATCCCCGGCCTCTGGCAGCCGCACTATGCCTTCGAGGGCTGAAATGGAACCTCAATGCCAGCGAATCGCACTTCACCTCGGCTGAACCGCCTTAGTTGGCAATTTCCGGGCTAACCCTCCACCTCCCCGTGGGCCGCCAGGTGGAATTTTGCCCAACGGTCAGCGCAGGGCATCCGGACGAAGGGAAATGGTAGCCTTGGTAGAAAGGATAGCAGGAAAATATCGAACTTATAGCAGGTTAACCGTCATGGCGTACGGAGATGCTGATTGCGAACCAACCTCTTGCGGACGCGGTTTATGACGAGAATATCAGGTGGTGATATAGGGAAGGTCAATACTCTTGCCTGATTCCGCCCTAACATAGTGAGTCAAGGATAACGAAAGAAAAGCAACATGAGTCATCCCGAATTTTGGGAAGATCCAGAAACTGGTTTGGGATGAACC
>JAPPJA010000401.1 GCA_028874675.1 Chloroflexota bacterium | reverse complement strand
GGTCGAAAGGGTCGTCGAGGTCGAAAAGATCGTCGAGGTCGAAGTGATGGCGCCCGAGGGCCCGAAGCAGACTATTATCTTTGGTGACCTCAACTGGTCCAGCGCCTTGCTCCAGAACCGGGTTGCCCAGTACATTGTGGAGCACGGGTACGGCTATCCGACTGACGTGGAGTTCGGAGCGACCCTGCCCCTCTTCCAGGGCTTGAAGCGGGGAGATACGCACGTAACCATGGAGATCTGGCTGCCTAACCAGGATGAGGCATGGGAAGAAGCCCGCTCCGAGGGCGCCGTTCTTTCCGTTGGCAAGAGCCTGGGCAGCGACTGGCAGTCCGCCTTTGTGATTCCGGCTTATCTGCAGGAAGAGTATCCGGACCTGGACAGTGTGGAAGACCTGAAGGAACAGCAGTACAAGGACCTGTTCAAGACCGCTGAGACAGGCGACAAGGCCAGGCTGGTCTCCTGCATCATCGGCTGGGCATGCGAAGAAGTAAACGCCCAGCAGGTTACCGGCTACGGTCTGGACGATCACGTGCAGATCATCAACCCCGGTGACGGCGCCGCCCTGAACGCCGACCTGTACGGCTCTTACGAACGGGGAGAACCGTGGCTGGGATACCAGTGGGGCACCAATGATCCCTCCCTGGTGCTGGACCTGGTCCGTCTTGAAGAGCCGGCCTACAGCGACCAGTGCTGGTTTACCACCAAGGCCTGCGCGTACGAAGACGCCACCGTCCTTATCGCGGTCAATCCCGACCTGCCTGCCAATGCTCCCGATGTGATTGAGATGCTGCGGAAGTGGGATTTCAACATCGAGATTTACAAGCAGGTAGCCCGGTGGCAGCTTGACAATCCCGATGCCAGCGTTCAGTCCACCGCCATCTGGTGGTTGAACAGCTTCCCCGACATTTGGGGCGCGTGGGTAACCGACGATGCCATGGCTGGAATACAGGCAGCCCTGGCAGCAGGTGAACACGCCGATGGCTGGCCCGAGGAATAGGAACCATCTCACCAAGGATTCATATCGGGGGCGACCAAATGGTCGCCCCCAACTTTTTGCCTGCTATAATTGCCGGAGGCTGGCCGGAGATCCGGCATCCCCACATTTTGCCGAGGTGATTGATGACGACCCGCGAACCCATTTCCGACGAAACCCTGGAGATTCTGCGAAGCATTCCAACCCAGACGCTGATTGACGGGCTGTGGGTAATGGGCTGGCCGATGAGCTACATCGAAGGCGCCAAGCCCCTGCAGCGGGGTCAGAGCATGGCTGGAAGGGCGGTAACCCTGCGGTTTGTCCCGCACCGGCCGGACCTGGCCCAGGACAAGCCCAAGGGAGACCAGTCGGCGGAGTATGTGGCTTATGAGCTGTGCAGCCCCGGCGAAGTGCTGGTCATTGATGCTATGGGCTGGACCTACAGTTCCATTGGGGGCGATATCAAGTTCATGCGGCTTCACCAGCGCGATGTGGGCGGTTTGGTCACCGACGGGGCGGTACGGGACAGCAACTCGCTGATTGAGTACGGCTTCCCGGTATATTCGGCCGCGACTACCGCCAAGCAGGGACCTGCTGAATTCTGGCCCTGGCAGGTGAACGACGCCATCCAGTGCGGGGGAGTCCTGGTCCGCCCGGGAGACGCCATCGTAGGGGATGACGACGGCGCGGTGGTGGTCCCCCAGGCCGCAGTTGACCAGGTCATAGCCATCGCCCACGAGAGGGAGGAGGTTGAAGCGGTGATCAAGGCTCAGCTGGAAGTTGAGCGGTGCTCACCGGGGAAGTACTATCCCTTCAACGACCTGACCTGGAAGCTGTTTGAGGAGAAAACCGGCAAGTCTCGACAGCAGCAGGTCCGATAGCGAGTTTGCCGGTTGTCGCACATAGCATGACCCACATCTGAATTACGTGAGGAGAAATAATGCCCAGATTGCCATTGGCTTCCCGCGACAATGTTCCCGAGAACCAGCGCGACCTATTCGATACCCTGGTAGGCGACGGGGAAGTTCCCAGCCGGGGCCCCGGTTCGGTTTACATCCATGTTCCCGAGGCGGCGCAGCGGCTGACCTCGCTGAACAACTATCTGCGCCGGGACTCGAGCCTTCCCGACAAGATCCTGGAACTGGCCATGCTGGTCACCGCCAGGGAGTTTGACTGCCAGCACATCTGGAATGCCCACGCCGCGTCAGCCCGGGCCGCCGGCGTGCCCGATGAGCTGGTGGACGCCCTGAGGGAAGGGGAAGAGCTGATTGACCTGGCCCCGGACGAGGAGGCGGTGGTCAATTACGGTCAGGAGTTTTACCGGACGCACCACGTCAGCCGGGGGGCCTGGCAGGCCGCGTACGAGCAGTTCGGCAAGCAGGGCATCATTGAGCTGACGATTGTGATGGGCAATTACGCCTTACTGGCCTTCTGCATCAATTCATTTGATACGGAGCTGCCGCCGGACCGGGACGAGAAGCTGCTGCCCATCTAAGGCCGCAGTCTCGGCATACTACTGGAAGGACTCAAGGGGGCAGCCGTGACGACTGCCCCCTTTCCTGTTTCTCCGGTAGCTCGAGTGTTGCCTTCCCGGGGGAATGGCTTAACTGTCCGGGCGGTAAATCTGAATGCGGTGGCGGAGGCTATCGACGATGAATACCTGGCCGTCGGGGCCAATCTTTACCGAGGTGGGACCCCAGAAAAGCTTTTCCACATTGGCGGACCGCTCCCATTCATAGCCCCGGTGCTGGTCGAATTCGGGCCGGGCTGGTATTTCCGGTTCGAGGTTGGCTGACCGGCGGCCCGCGGCCTCATCCGGGTTGGCGGCAAAGTAGTCCTGGGCCCACTGGGAGTCCCGGGACTCGCCCCGGTACGAGGCCAGGAACCTTCCTTCACCATCTAGTACCTGGACCCTCTCGTTGCCCCAGTCGGCGATGATTATATTGCCGCCGCCGTCAATTGCCAGGCCGGAAGGGCGGTTGAACTGACACTCGCCGTTGCCGGACTCGCCAAATGCCGCGATGAAGGAGCCGTCAGCGGCGAACTTCTGGACCCGGTCATTGCGCCAGTCGGAGACAAACACGTTGCCTTGCCCGTCAACAGCCAGACCCCAGGGCATATTGAAAAGGCCGGGGTCAGAGCCGTAACCGCCCCACTGGCCGAGAAAGGCCCCATCAGGGGAGTATTTCTGGACCCGATGGTTGAGGCTGTCGGCGACCAGCAGGTGGTTGTCCTGGTCGAAGACGATGAAGGAGGGGCGGTTGAACTGGCCTGCTGCGGAACCGGCCGCGCCCCATTTGCCCAGGTAATTGCCTTCCCGGTCGAAGATACTGATGCGGTTCAACGCTTCATCGGCAATGTAGAGGCGATCCTCGCGATCAAACGCCAATGAACTGGGCCACCAGAGGCCGCCATCCCCGGTGCCGCCGCCGCCAAATTCACCCAGGTACTGCTGGTCCGCGGTGCAGCGGGTGATCCGCTTGTAGGCAATCCTGACGCCGACTTCCGGGCCGGCCCGATTGAGAACATAGATGATCCCATGGGAATCGAATGCCAGATCCACGGGATTGTTGAAGCCTCTTCCCTGGTTGGCCATGAAACCCAGGGTGTGGCTGTACCGGAGGGCGGTTGCGGTGGTCATCGTGCTCAATCCTCAGGCCAGCTGGTATTCCCGCGTGGCCACAATCAACTGCAAGAGTTCAGCAACACGCTGCTCGGAGCAATCCGCCGACCCTCTCTCGCCAAACTCCAGGTTTCCGTCCGCGGAGGCGTGGCCCACCAGGCTGGCACGGGTGGCGTCGGTGACGTCGAACTGTCCGATGGCGTCGAGGCAGGCGTCAACGAATTCGGCGGGAGCGAGGGACCCTCCCCGGGCCCTGACCCTCTGCAGCACAGCCTGAACTCCGGGCCGCGCCAGGTCTCCCATTTCCAGGGCTGCCGAATTGACGCGTTCCACCAGGTTTCCGGTATCGATCCACTCCCTGCCCGTATGCCAGCCCTCAACGGTGGGGGGATTGAGGATTTCCTGTCCCATGAAGCTGACATCCATGGCCAGGTTAACGATGCCCCACTCGGGAAACTGGTAGCTGCCGGCCAGCCTGGCTGTCCCGGCCACCAGCTCGGTCGGGCTCTTTACCCTGGCCAGCCTGGCGGACTCGCCCTTGAAGAAGTCGGAAAGGAAGAGGGAGCGCATTACCTCCCGAATATCACCGCCGGTCTCGGCGAACCTGTCCGCGAGGAACTGGATGGACCCTTCGTCGGGAGTGTCAGACACAAAGAAATCGTAGAGCCTGGAAGCCACAAACCAGGCGGTGGCCGGCTGCCGGCAAATGATGTCTATGACGTCCTCGCCATTGAAGGGGCCGGTGTGGCCGAGAAAGGTCTTCTCGCTGTCGTCGTGGTCCTCGGGGAGGTACTCGAACTGCCAGTCCAGGCGCCCGTGGGGCCAGATGGAGTCCCGGGAGGCGCGGACGCTCATATAGTCGGCGTTGGCAATGGTCCAGCCGGTGAAGGCCCTGGCGCAGGCCTTGACGTCGTCCTCGGTGTAATTGCCGATGCCCATGGAGAACAGTTCCAGGAGTTCCCGCCCATAGTTCTCGTTGGGGGCGTCTTTGTGGTTGTCCTTGTTGTCCAGCCAGAAGATCATGGCCGGGTCCCTGGACAACTCGAGCAGGAGGGTGCGGAAGTCGCCGAGGCCACAACGGCGGAAGGTGTTGGTCTGATTTACGACGACCTTGGCATGATTCAGTTTGCCATAGGCGGTGGCAAAGAGCCCGTGCCAGAACAGGGCCATCTTCTCTTCCAGGGGACGGCGGGTGTTGATGATGCGGTAAAGCCAGTAGGCCTGGGAGCTCTCGATGAGCATCAAGCTGTTCTGGTCAA
>JAPPJA010000100.1 GCA_028874675.1 Chloroflexota bacterium | reverse complement strand
AGCCAGTAATTGTGAAGTTATTTACGAGATTGTCAGCTGTAGTGTTGACCGCGGGGACCAACCTGTCCCAGTTCGTCCAGCCATCATCATCGTCTGCAGGCATCATGCCGTCTGCAGGAGTCTCAATGTGGCGTGACTGGTAGTAGGTAATATCTTGGAGTTCATTCCCGCTGGGAGTCCTCCAGCTGACCATCAACCGCCCGTTGCCAGCTTCTGCCATGAGCCTGGTGAGCTGTACGGGGGCCAAGTTCTCTTCGACCATTACCATGTCAGCTGCAGTACCACCGTCCGTAAAATCTGTGTCTGCTACTACAGCTTGGCCATTCATGGCCCGAACCTGGAATTTAAGAAGCTTTGCATCCAAGCCGTCTACAGTCGCAATGAAGGGATCAGCGTCATCTCCGTCCTCACCAGTTAATCCGGAAAGAGCCATCCACATCGACTCTGAGTCCGCTTCGAGAGTATCATCACTGTAATCGGTCAGCGTGGCAGGAGGCGTATTATACTCGGCTGTCCTATATTCCCAGCCGGTCACGTCACCTGCCTCCACACCTGTAACACCAGCGGCATACGTCCAAGTTAGTTTGACGCTTCCAGGTGACCCACTCACAGCAGCAGTTGCAGTTAGGGTCACAACACCTGGAGTTGGATTAGGCGTGGCATCAATACTGGCTGCCGCGCCAGCGCCTCCATCTATGTTGCGTATATAGAAGGTGTAGGCAGTGTTATCGATGAGGGCGATGGGACCTGTGGGAGTAATGATGGCAGTCACCGTATGACCATCATCAGCAGTGGTGACAGCGAAGGGGGCGGAACCACCGCCAGTCACCCACGCCGTGCGGGTACTGGAGTCACCCATTTCTTCCACACGGACCTGGTATTCCGCCGCTACGTCGCCATTGTCATTTGCATCCGTATAGCCCGTAACCGTCCACGACAAGTTCACCGTTGTGCCAGCTACACCAGTAACCTTCAGGTCGGTGATCGTCTTGTCGTTGGCATCTTGCGCCCAGGCCGGGTTAGCGAGGCTCATACTGCCGAAGACGGCGGCGAGAGCCAGGGCCATAACCACGGCCAGGCCTACGATAGGGGTTAAATGTTTTGCCATGGATATCCTCCTAAAAATATTGAGTCCTTTGTTCCCAAAATCGGAAAGGTTTTGCCGGGCTCCGGGGCGCGCTGTAGATTCATACCTGTCCAGCGATTTATGCATCAACCGCCGCTTTTTTGCATCAGAAGCGAATTTTGGTGCAAGGCCCATCGGAAGCGATTATTGGTGCAAGGCCGCAAAGCCCCCTTTGCCATGAACATCCTCCTGTAAATGTGGGGTACAGATAATCTATGCAACCGTGTATTACGCCAGTGTTACTGAAGCAGAGTAGGGAAAGCACAATCCATTTACGGATAAATACAAGCTCTTGAGAATGTGGCAAACTCTGCCACCAGCCAATGGCTCTCCCCCTATATCGACCTCCATCAGTCGAGCCCGAAATCGCCTATTGCCTAGGTCTCGGTTGGGGACATTCGGCTCCTGATTCGCCGTCCTCAATTGGCGCTCGCCCCGCTTCCCGGTGGACTACGGGGGATTACAGAGGGGTCTAACCGATGGGAGTTGATAATGGGCCCAATCATGTCGTCACCCCCCAACATCTTGCACAGCGGCCCGGCAACTTGAGACGCCGGGCGTGGAACGTCGCAAATAGAATAAGCCTTGAGGGTAGGGGAAAGTCAAGGAAAGTCTTTTGCGATATTTTTTGATTTGTTTAAGAATGCTAAAAACGGAAAGCCCGAGAACAGACCGGGGCCCCTAGCCAAGTTCCCTTCATATACCAAAGTCCAAAGGACCGGATTGCCATAAAAACCTCTCGGGAAACCTCCAATCCGGAGCCAAACCCCGGACTGGATTCTTACGCACACAGGGGGTATCCCCCCTGTTAGCAAACGCCCTGCGGTGCGTCGGGACCAGGGGTTTCCGCTCCCGCCTGGGCCCGGCCCAGGCGCAGGACGTTGATGGCCGCATTGGTGTCCTGGTCTAGCCTCAGACCGCAATTCCGGCACCGGAAAATGCGGTTGGGAAAGGGACCGACCCTACGGTGGCCACAAGTGGAACAATCCTGGCTGATAAACTGGGGCTCGACCTTCACAAACTGCTTACCGGCCCACGCTGCCTTGTAAGCCAGTTGCGCTTCGATCAGCCCCCAGTTCTGCTCCCGGATTGACCGGTTCAACTGGGCCGTGAGTCTCACATTGGTTCCAGGGGACTCGACTGTCCCACGGCCGCTGCGGGTCATGGCGCGAATGTCGTAGTCCTCAATGGCGATGAAATCGTTTTCGCTCACCAGCTTGGAGGTGATGCGGTGAATCTCGTTCCGCTTGGCCAAGGCCTCCCGACTGAGGAAGTTGGAATAGACGGCCAGCTTCTTCCGCCGCTTCCGGCTGCCGATCACCGCCCGGCTCAACTGCCGCTGGAGCCTGCGCCGCCGCCCGGCATCGGGCACGCTGCCTTGGTAATGAAGTCCGTCGCTGGTGGCCAGGGTGGAGGCAACGCCCCGGTTCAGGCCAACTATGGCGCCGGTCCCGGGCCGGGGTTCCCTGGTTACCTCAAAAGTCATGGTCACGGTGACCCGGCGGCCCCGGCGGGTGATGGCCAGCCCATTCCACTTCTTCTGCAGGTTCAGTTCCTGGAGATAGCGGGCCTTGGCCTCGGGCAGTTTCATTTCCAGCTTGGGCAGGCCCTTCAGGGTCAGATAGGCTCGACCGGATTCGGGCAGGAACTTCAGCCAGGCTCGCTCGTGCTTGGGGCTGTCCACCTCCAGGGTGTTCCACCGCCGGAGACTCTTGAACCTGGGGTGGCCGGGTTTCTCACCCGCCGCAACTCTTCGGAAATAGGCTTCAAAAGCGCGGTCCAGGCGGGCAAGGGTGCCGCACTGTACCCGCCTAGAGAGAGCCGCCATATGGGGGTCGTCCCGGCGCAATTCGGTCAACTCCCGTCGCTGGGCCTGATTGCTGATTCGGACTCCAGCCATCTTCCAAGCGGTGCGCCGATGTTCCAGCGCGGCATTGTAGAGGACACACTGTTGGGCCAGAACCTGGTCCAACTGGGCATAGCCGGCTCTCGACGTGTAGGCCCGGAACTGGAAGGTCTGGTGGAAGGTCTGTTTTGTCGTCATTGCTGTCTGAGCTGCGATCGATGGGGCGCCTTGTTCGGCTTGTCTTGTGAATCCAGGGGCGGGAAGGCCCCTAGGTCCATGCGCAGGCCAAGCGAGCCTCGGTCAGTGTCGGCTTATGCTTCCCAGTCGCTGCCGCACCAACTATCCAGACTGTACCCCGGGTTCCAGGCGGCCAAGAACCATTGCATGAAACTGAATGCCCCCGTAGGAACGAGAGCGGCTGAGCAGGTCGATATACCGCTGATGATTGAAATGTTTCACTCTGCTGAGCCTGTACTCTTGATGCCTGTTGGCACGCATTGGCTGGCCCAGTTCCTTCGGGGCCATCGACCTCCCGACTCGCTCTCTATTAGGCCGAAGCTGGTTGCGTTTCATCTCCAGCCGGGAGGCGGCATTGCAATGAAGCAGATACAGAGTGTTGGTGGCGGCGGTGCAGTCAGGCCCACCAACGCGCTGGCTCCGTACACGGGTTGGGCTTCGGCTCTTTCCGACAAAGTACCCTTCTCGTAAACGAAAGGTGGACAACCTTTAATTGGCGCTTGCCTTACGGCGCCAAAGTCGGCGCCGCAGGGTCCGAGGAATTACGGACCAATTATACCCGAAACCTGTTCTTCCGTATTTTCCTCGGTGGGCACGGGTTCAACTGGCTGATGGGGCCAGGGAAAACCAGCACGTTTCAGTCCGAGGCGGCTCCCCCTCCACCAGGTTCCTATGACGATCCGGAATATGTGGGGCCGAGGGCGCCTCCCCTGGCCACCAAGGGGAAGCTCCGGCTGTCTGCGTCCATCCACTCCCACGGAGCGCCGGTGTCCCCGTGGGCGGGCGGGGCGGACCCGGACCTTCCGGGAACCTCCGTCACAGCCTGCTGTCGCGCCCGGACGGGAGGACCAGGTCTGCGTCGGACCACAGCTCCGGCCCGAAACGCAAAAAGGGCCTCATACATGGGCCCAATCAGGGGAAGGCGGCCGCTGGCGGCGTCCTCCCCCTGGCTGGTCCAGGCCGTCCCTCAGAACAGCCGCAGCGTCCCGGGCTGCTGCTGACCTTCCCCTTCTGCCTCCTCTCCGGAGGTTGCGGCCTGGGCCGTCCCCTGCTGGCGACGGTTCCGCTGCCGGGGCGGGGGAGCGGGCTTCACGTAGGCCGGGTGCATGGGTTCCTCCTCCCACCGGGCCTTCGCCCGAGCCACCACCGCCGGAAATTCGTCGGCCAACCCGAACAGGTCCGGGTCGTCGAAGGACTCGATGTGCGGGTCCGCCGAGGGCTGCTGCACCCCGATGGTGGCCCGATTGCCCTTGATGGACAGCACCACCTTCAGTTCCTCGGCGGTTTCCGTCCCGGTTGGCGCGGGCTGTTCTTCAGAGGCGTCGGCTACGTCGTGTTCCCCAGCATCGGCGTCCGCGTCGACTTCCGGGTCTTCGGCTGCGTCTTCTACGGGAAGGTTGCCTTCAGCGTCAGCGGGCGCATCCTCCGCCGTTTCCTCAGTCACGCCACCGAAGAGGAACTCCTCGACGTTCACCACGTCCGGGGGATGGGTTTCCGTTCCGTTGTCGTCGGTCATGGCTTCTCCTTTACCGATCTGCTGACTGTGCGGCAAACCTTCCTGAGACTCGCTCTTGATCTCCCCCAGGGTCCTGGGTTCCCAGTACAGGTCGCGCTCCACGGCGGGAACGTCTCCGAACACCGTGGTCTCGG
>JAPPJA010000409.1 GCA_028874675.1 Chloroflexota bacterium | reverse complement strand
CCGTTGCTCAACTCCTCCCAGGTGTCGGAACCCGGAGAGAGTCGGTACAGGCCACTGCTTTCGGCGCCCACATATACGTAGGTTTCATTGTTTTCGGTTGTCACTGAAACATCTCCTTAGTGCAATTTGTGGAGAATGGCATTCGGGGTTATTGCAACAAAACGGCTACCCATTGTCAATATAGCCAACATAAAGGGGCTAAAAACTGCTGTCCGGCACGACCGAATACCCAAATGCAACAAGGGCAGCCATTGCGGCTGCCCTTGCAGGATTCCCGGTTTGGGCTTTGTTGAACGCCTTCGCACCTGGCCCATGCCCACGAAGAGGCGGGCGCCCGGCGCGTAATTCTATTCGGGCAGCTCGACCAATTCCACTGAGTATTGTTCAATTACCGGGTTGGCCAGGAGTTTTTCGCACATCTCCTTTGCTTCAGACTCGGCGCGTTGCCTGTCGCCCTCGTCGAGCCTGATTTCCAGAAACTTTCCCACCCGAACTTCGGAGACCGATTCAAACCCCAGGCTCTTCAGCCCCCCCAGCACGGTTATTCCCTGGGGGTCGTTGACTGTGGGCTTCAGTGTGACATAGACCCTGGCCAGATACATGACAGGCGCCTGCCCGCTATTCCATTACGCCGCTGGTGGTGCAGGGCGCGCCGTTGGGAAACTCCGGGCCAAGAGTGCCGGCGTAAGTGCGGAAAAACTCTTCGATCCGGTCTTCGTCAACGCTCTGCATGGTGTCCAGCACCCCCCAGGCCGACAGAGCGATCGTGCCTTCCGGGATTTCGTCGTAGAAACGGGTGACCGCCCAGGAGGGAGCGAGCTCAAGGTTGTCCATGAAATCTTTCAACTGTTCCAGGGCGGGGCCCTCCTGGAGATTGTAGCTGACTATGATGTTTCCATGTTCCAGGTTGTGGACAACGCGTTCGTCGGGCAAGCCGTCCTCGTAGAACCCGCAGCGGGCCCACCAGTCCCAGTGATCGCCCGAAGTGGGCGGTGTGGTGCTGTAGTCCACTGACTGGTCCTCAGATACGTGGATGCGGGTTGGCATAATGGGATGCTGTTCGCCCACGCCTTCCACGTACTCGTCGCTGGTACCAACTCCGTCCTCAGAGCCCCTGAAACTGATGCCGCCAACCACGAATCCCGCAATTACGAGAAACGCTATGATCGCGGAAGCCCCGATGTACCAATAGTTTGTCTTGGGGCGGGATGGGTTGATGGCCATTTCCGCCTGGCGGCCACGCTGGGCTGACCTTCGCCGCCGGCGCCGTGATACTGGCAATTTAAAACCTCCGGTTGGTTGGGGCTGCCCGATTTTCTCCCTACAGTTCCGTTCCAGTCAGCCTGCGATATGCTTCCTTGTACCTCTCGGTAGTCCGTGAAACCACATCCTCCGGCAATTCGGGGGCGGGGGGTTCCTGGTCCCATCCCTGTTCCACCAGCCAGTCTCGAACGAACTGCTTGTCGAAGTTGGGCTGGGATTTCCCGGGACCGTAACCTTCCATGTCCCAGAAGCGGCTGGAATCGGGAGTCAGCAATTCGTCAATCAGAATCAATTCTCCGTCCAACGTGCCGAATTCCATCTTGGTGTCTGCCAGGATGATGCCGTGCTCCCGGGCGTAGTCGTGAGCGTACTTGTAAACGGCTTTGCTGACTTCTTCCAGCTTCCGGGCCATTTCGGCGCCAACCATGTCCACGACTTCCTCGTCGGACATATTCTGGTCGTGCCCCTCTTCAGCCTTGGTGGTGGGAGTAAACAGGGGTTCGGGAAATTCCGTGCCCTCAACCAGCCCCTCGGGCATGGGCTTGCCGGAAACGGTGCCCTGCCGCCGGTATTCCGACCAGGCGGAGCCGGTGATGTAACCCCGGACGATGCATTCCATGTCTATGCGTTGGGCCCGCTTTACAATCATCGCCTGGCTGGCCAGTTCCCCGGAGATTCCGACCAGGTCGGGATTGCCCGCCAGCAGGGCAGGAGCGTCGCTGGAATCGGCGAGGGCAATCAGGTGATTGGGCACAATGTGCGCGGTCTTGTCGAACCAGAAACTGGAGATACGGTTCAGAACCTTGCCCTTTTCCGGAATTCCCGTGGGAAGTACCACGTCGAAGGCGGATATCCGGTCGGTGGCGACCATTAGGAGCAGATCGTCATTGATGGCATAGGTGTCGCGTACCTTGCCGCGATGTAGTTGGTTTGGGAGTCCTGTTTCGATCAGCATACTTAAACCCTGCAATCTAGTTTTGTGCGGTCCGAAATAAAACCTGTATGTGGCGCTTGTGGCCAGTCCCTTTTTATTCGCGAATAACCGGGGGTGGCCTGCCAGCAGTGCGCCTTTGCCTGAGCTCCTGGAACCGCCAGCCGGCTATGCTCCCGCAGGTACTTCCGCCGGAAGTAACCCGATGCGCTGGAAAGTCTCGTCCACGTAGCGGGTGTAGTAGCCGTAATCAAACAGTTCCTCGAGCTCGTCGCCGGGAAGGCAGCCCCGGGCTTCATCATCCCCCCGCAGCAAATCGCGAAAGTCGGCGCCGGTGTCCCAGCTGCGCATGGCATTTCGCTGGACTACCTTGTAGGCATCTTCTCGCGCCATTCCCTTGTCCACCAGGGCCAGCAGCACCCGCTGGCTGAACACCAGCCCACGGCTGCTTTCCACGTTTTCCCACATCCTGTCGGCATTGACCCGCAAATTCTTCACGATACGGGTAAAAATCGACAAAATGTAGTCCAGGGCCAGGCAGGAATCCGGCAGGATAATGCGCTCGGCCGACGAGTGGCTGATGTCGCGCTCACCCCAGAGGGCCACGTTCTCCAGCGCGGTAATGCTGTTGCCCCGGATCAGCCGGGCCAACCCGCAGATCCGCTCCGCCAGTTCCGGGTTGCGCTTGTGGGGCATAGAGGATGATCCAGTCTGCCCCTGCCCGAAGGGCTCCTCGACCTCGTGGAGTTCGGTCCGCTGCAGCGTCCGGACTTCCGTGGCGAACTTTTCCAGCGATGCCGCGACAAGGGCCAGGGTACTCAGAAAGTGGGCGTACCGGTCGCGCTGGATCACCTGGTTGGAAACGGGAGCGACTTCCAGGCCAAGACGGCGGCAGACCTTCTCTTCCACCGAGGGCTGGATAGTGGCATGGGTGCCAACCGCGCCGGAAATCTTTCCCACCCTGATGCTCTCACAGGCGGCAACCAGCCGTTCCTGCTGTCGCTTCAATTCCTCGCGCCAGAGGGCCAGCTTCAGGCCGAAGGTCATGGGCTCCGCGTGGACACCATGGGTGCGGCCCATCATGATGGTGTCCTTGTAGGCGACCGCCTGATGCTCCAGGACCTCGATGGCCTGGGCCAGTTCCTGTTGCAGCAACTGACCGGCCTCCACCATCTGCAGGCTTTGGGCCGTGTCCAGCATGTCCGAGGAAGTCATGCCAAGGTGCAGCCACCGG
This sequence comes from Chloroflexota bacterium, assembly GCA_028874675.1. Taxonomy (GTDB): domain Bacteria; phylum Chloroflexota; class Dehalococcoidia; order Lucifugimonadales; family UBA3495; genus Bin22. The sequence continues at coordinate 1,434 of JAPPJA010000409.1, read as the reverse complement.
CCCTCCGGGCCTATGCCTTCAGTGATGGAAGAGAGAAAGGCGGTCACGTCATGGCGCGTGGTCTCGAAGAGTTCCATCATCCTCTGGTGGTTGTAACGTACCGGGCGAAGCCGTTCCATATCTTCCGGAGGAATGACGCCTTCTTCGGTCCAGGCTTCCGCCACGGCCAGTTCCACGTCCAGCCATTTCTGGTATTTGTTCTCGTCCGACCAGACCCTCTTCATTGCCGGTCGCGAATATCGGTCAATCAATCAGATTCCTCCGGGAGTTTTCCTGTGACGTCGTTGAGGGCCATTGTGGCCAGACCTGGCAATCAGGTCAGGTTCCGGTCAGGCCCAGCAGTTCCCTGGTGGTTTCCATAACATCGCCAAAGTCGGTGAAGGGGCGAAACGCTACCCCCTGCCGCTGGCATTCTTCGGCCAGGAAGCTGTGGGCGAAAACCGTATCGGCCCTTTCCGCTCCCTCGAAGTCGGAGCGGCCGTCACCCACATAAATGACGTGGTAACCCAGCTGCCGATAGCGGTCCACAATCAGGCCCTTCGAGTTGCCCCGTTCCGCCTCTCCGGGATAGGTATGGTGGTAGTAGTAAGTGATACCATCCGGGGTGAACCTGGTGTTTACGCAGTAGGTGGGCACATCCGCAGCGCCTTCCTTCTCCAGCAGGGCCTGGATGTAGAAGTCCAGACCCAGGCTGACAATCGCCATGGGGCTGTTCAGTTCCTTGCAATACTCCCACAGTTCGGTGAAGTGCGGGCGCAGGACTGCGTTATCCTTCACGTATTCCTGCATTGTCGCCCGGTCTGCCTGGATGTTGCTGAAGGTAATTTCCTGATACTCCTTCAGCGTAAGCTCTCCCGCGCGAAACCTCTCCCTGACATCCTGCCACGAATCGTCCCCGAACTTATGAAGGAGCATCTCCGCAACATTCTGTACCGCTGCGGTGTCGTCAAAGTCGGTGAGTATTGCCGGAACCACCCTAACGCTCCCGAAGCTGCTTCCGGTAATTCTCGTAAGCTTCCCGGATATGCTCGTGGCGCAGGCCGAGGATTTCAGCCGCGAAGAAGGCGGCATTGCGGGCGCCCCAGCCACCGACGGCCATGCAGGCCACCGGAATACCCGGGGGCATCTGGGAAGTCGCCAGCAACGAGTCCCAGCCGTTCAGCTCGCTGGAGGCCAACGGAATTCCGATGACCGGCAGAGTGCACCACGATGCCAGAACGCCACCCAGGGCGGCGGAGCCACCGGCGGCGGAAATCAGCACCTCAATGCCCCTCTCCCTTGCGGTGGTGGCATACTCCTGCACTCTCTCAGGGGTGCGGTGGGCCGACATGACCCTTACCTCATAGTCAACCTGCATCTGTTCGAGAACTTCCAGCGTTTCCTTCACGACGGGCTCGTCGGAAGCGCTGCCCATTACTACTCCTACTAGTGGCA
>JAPPJA010000460.1 GCA_028874675.1 Chloroflexota bacterium | reverse complement strand
CGCTTGGGGACCCAGAGCGACGCTCCCAGCCAGGAGTTCAGATTCTCTAGCAAGCCCGACTTGTAAAGACTCTCCGCTGTCAACCCTGCCGCCTTTCGAGCGGAGACGAAAACCAAATTGGCCCGCCCTATGAGAAGACCAACCCGAATCTGCACCTGACAATCGTGCTAGAATTGGTAGCCGGCTACAGCACAATTGCAGCTTTATACGGATCGAGAGCCCACAGCACTGATTTTGTCAGAACGTCAAGGGACAAGAACTTAGGAGTTCTGAGTTGACCCAGCTTCGCAACATCCCCAGCGTGGAACGCGTAGTGTCGTCAGACTTGCTTTCCAGGGAAGTCAGGGCCTACAGCAGGGAATGGATTGTTTCCCTGGTGCGCCTCCAACTGGACAAGGCCAGGGCAGAAGTAAGGGGAGGCGCTGAGGCCCCCAGCGCGGAGGAGGTTGCCCAGGCCACCCGCCTGCTCCTCGACAACATGAACCGTCCGGCGCCGGTCCCCGTGATCAATGCCACCGGCGTGGTGATTCACACCAACCTGGGACGGGCCCCTTTAAGCAAGTCGGCTACGGATGCGGCCCTGCAGGCCGCCCAGGGCTATTCAAACCTCGAGTTTGACCTGAGTAATGGAAGGCGCGGGTCCAGGCAGGCCCACCTGCAGGATATTCTCCAGCAACTGACCGGAGCCGAGGCCGGCCTGGTGGTCAACAACAACGCATCCGCAGTTCTCCTGGGCCTTTCCGCCCTGGCAGCCGGAAAAGAGGTGGTCGTTTCCCGGGGTGAGGCTGTGGAGATTGGCGGTGGCTTCCGAGTTCCCGACGTTCTGGCCCAGAGCGGCGCAATCCTGGTGGATGTGGGCACTACCAATCGCACCTATGCCCGGGACTACGAGAACGCCATAACCGACCAAACGGGAGCATTTCTCAAGGCCCACGCCAGTAATTTTCGGGTGGAGGGGTTTACCGCATCCGTGGAACCTGCCGAACTGGTTCAACTGGGGGCCGCTTGTGGCATTCCAGTGCTCCACGACGTTGGCAGCGGCGCCCTGCTGGACACCGAGGCTTATGGACTGGCCCACGAGCCCACTCCCCAGGAGAGTGTCGCATCAGGTGTTGGCCTCACCTTCTTTTCCGGTGACAAGCTGTTGGGAGGGCCGCAGGCAGGCATAATTGTCGGATCTCGGGAACTCATAGGGTTGCTGGAACGCCACCCCCTGGCCAGGGCCTTCCGCATTGACAAAATGAGCCTGGCCTCCCTAATTGCGACGCTGATGCATTATTTGCGGGGCGAAGCGGAGCGGGAAGTTCCCGTTTGGCGCATGATTTCCACCCCATTGCAGATTCTGGAAAAGCGCGCGGAATCCTGGAAGTTGGCGGCCTCCTCCAGCGGTAATGTCGGTGGAACGGTTGTCGAGACCCGTTCTGCCATCGGCGGGGGAAGTCTTCCGGGAGAGACCCTGCCAACCCGGGCGCTGTCACTGGACTGCTCATCACTTCGAGGAAGCGCTCAAGGAGTCATGCAGAGGCTGAGGGGCGCACACCCTCCGGTAATTGCCCGCATTGAAAACGACCAGGTGCTTTTCGACCCAAGGACCGTTCTGCCCGAGCAAGAAGAGGATTTTCTCAAATCCCTGCAGGGGGCCATTGGAGCCGATTAGATACCCGGGCCCAGTCCTGAAGGTATGCCTCGCTTACATCCATCGACTGCCCAATGTCCTCACTGAATCCATTCGAATGGAGCGATTGACCCGGGATGACCGACTACCTAATTGTCCATGATGTTGGCCAGGGAGCCTGGTTCTGGGGCCAGGTCTGGGGGAGTGTGACGGCCCCAACGGAGCATCCGCCCCAGTTGCACACACCCAGGTATGCCAGCCAGTTTCACCTGCTCAACCTGCCCGGCCATGGCAGCGACGAGGAGGGCGACACCGCCGACGTCCGGTTTGATGAATGCGTACAGGCCATTGTCAGGACTGTGGACCGTCGGGACATGCGCGATCTCGTGCTGATTGGACATGGCGTGGGAGGCATGATTTGCCTGCAAGCTTCCACAATCCTGCCGACTCCCCCCAGGAGGCTGGCACTGATTGCCGGTCTGATCCCCGAGGACAACCGCTCTCCCATTTCCCGTTTCCCTACCGGCATCCGCAAGCACTTTTCCAGGCGTTTGAGCTGGGGCAAGCTAGTGGGCAAGGACACCAGGCTGCCCCCGGCCGCTGTGGCAAAGTACCTCTGCAACGGGATGGATCCCAGTGAAATCACCCGCGCGCTGGGTAATTTCGGCCCCCTTCCCACCAGGCTGATGGAAACCGGCGTAAACCTCTCTATTCAAGAAGTTCCCTGCCCGGTAAGTTACGTGGTCCTGGACCAGGACCGCCTGCTCAGTCCAACGCTCCAGATAAACATGGCAAGGATGATTGACGACGTCGAGATTCTTCACCTGGACGCTTGCCACCTGGCTTCATTGCATAAACCCGTAGAAATGGGGCAGCTCATCCTGGGGCTGGCCAAGTAGGGAGTTTGGGTGACTCTGCCCATTGCGGCTTCGGCCGGCTCCAGGTGAACTCCCTTGTGCTAGACTTTGCGCCATGTCCTTCGTCGCAGACCTCCATCTTCATTCTTCCTACGCATACGCCACCAGCTCCGCCCTTTCCCTGGAGAACCTTGCCCTGTGGGCGGGCTACAAGGGCATTGACCTGCTTTCCACCGCGGACTTCACCCATCCCCGCTGGATGCAGGAGCTCAAGAGCAAGCTGGTGGAGTCTCCGAATGGCGCCTACCGGTACCAGGGGGTGGCCTTTGTTGTGGGCACCGAGGTCAGCTGCATCTTCCGGCAGGATGGCCGTGGCCGACGAATCCACCTGCTGGTGTTCGCACCCTCCATTGAGGTCGCGGAGAAATTGACCGTTTCCTTTGCCAGGTACGGCAATCTTCATTCGGACGGCAGGCCAACTCTTGCCATCTCCGCCAGGGATGCCGCATCTCTGTGCCTTGAGGCCGATCCTGGTTGTCTCGTAATTCCAGCCCATGCCTGGACCCCCTGGTACGGTATATTCGGGTCCAGGTCCGGATTTGACAGCCTCTCCGAAGCCTTTGGCGATATGCTCGAACACATCCCGGCCATCGAAACGGGACTCTCCAGCGATCCCGAAATGAACTGGTCTGTACCCGAACTGGCCGACAAGGCAATAGTCTCCTTCTCCGATGCCCACTCGCTCCCCAAACTGGGCCGGGAACTGACGGTATTTGGGGGGGACCCGGGGTATCAGGACCTGGAAAGGGGCCTCAAATTCCGAGGCGTGGAATTCACCGTAGAAATGTACCCCGAGGAGGGCAAGTACCACTATGACGGCCATCGCAAATGCGGCGTGTCCTTCCATCCTGCCCAAACCAGGCGCGAGGGGAGCGACTGCCCCAACTGCGGACGAGCAATGACCCTGGGGGTGGCACACAGGGTAATGGACCTGGCCGGTTCAACCCCCTGCCCTCTGGCGTCTTCCCATCCTGCTGGAACAGCGGCTTTTCCGACTTACGGTGTTCCAGCCCCTGAAGGAAGACCTCCATTCGTCAGAATGGTACCGCTAATTGACATAATTTCAGCCGCGAGAAATCGCGGTCCCGCTACCAGGGGAGTAATGGCTGAATACCGGCAACTGGTGACCGCCATTGGTTCGGAATACCGGGCCTTGCTGTGGGCCTCCGAATCCGAGTTGTCCCAAGCCAGTGACGATGTTCTGGCAGATGCCATCCTCCGGGCACGGAAGGGCGAAATCCACGTCGAACCCGGTTACGACGGTGTTTATGGCAAGGTCTCCATCGTGCAGTAAGCGACCGGCAGTCCAAAGGCCAGGGCCGCCATCTCGCTATAGCGCTTATCCCACCAGAAGACGCCCGAGTAGCGGCGCAAATGGAGTCCGCCGGGACTATGTTAGAATTCTGCAAACCTCACTAAACCAAAGCCAGGGTGGGATGTGCGTTTGCGATTGACCGGCATTCCGGCGCGGGCCGGAATCCAGTATGGTCAGAAACAAGGCGACGCAACCAAGGTGGGAAACTCCGGATACCGGCTTTCGCCGGAATGACGATGGCAATCCGGCGACTCCCTCTGAATGTAGTTTTCATTTTGGCCTGAGTTTAGGACCGGGTCTCTCAACTCGACACTGGGATAGCCAATACTGTGGAAGTCTCGATTCGCCGGCTTAGAGCCGAAGACATTGACCAGGTCAAGGAAATTGAGCGCGAGGCGTTTGCCCCCTTGTTTATGGGCAACTCCCTCAAGCGCGACCTGAACAACCGCTATGCCCGATACCTCGTCGCCTGCCAGCCGGAAAACGAGAGTAGCGAACCCGCCTCTTGTTCCGCCCAGTCGCGCCGTGAGGAAGCTGGCGCGGCTCCCGATGCCTCGCTATGGGGACGGATGGTTGGCGGTGTCAGGGGGATGTTTGGCCGGGACGTCATCCCCGACGCTGGCCCAGACAACATTGCCGGCTATGTGGGTCTGTGGTTCCAGGGAAACGAGGCTCACATCACGGAGATTGCCGTCAGGGAAAGACTTCGGGGTAACGGCATCGGGGAATTGTTGCTCATAGGGTCCGTCAGGGTCGCTGTCGAGCAGGGGTCGGCGGTTCTTACCCTCGAAGCTCGAGTATCCAACTTCATCGCTCAGCGACTCTACGAGAAATATGGCTTCCAGGAAGTGGGGATCCGCAAAAACTATTACTCCGACAATCGGGAAGACGCGGTCATAATGACGACCAGTCCCATCCATACCCCTGCTTACCAGGAGAAGTTTCGAGGCCTGCAGGAAGCCTTCCTGGAGCGCTGGGGAGACATCAATATCGAAATTTAGGCTGCCCCCAGGGC
>JAPPJA010000183.1 GCA_028874675.1 Chloroflexota bacterium | reverse complement strand
ATCCCATGAGGAAGTGATGGATACGCTGCGTCTCTTCGGCAAGCACGTCATCCCCCACTTCAATGCAAAGGCAAGTCAGTCCTCCGGTAGCCCGGCAAGATAGATGGTCCCATTCCCTGACCCAGCTATTATTCCGGCGTCTGAGAGGGTGTGGGAATTGGGCTCTCACCGCCATCAGGTGGGGAGAGGCTTAGTGCGCTGACGCCCGAGTCCACTGCTGCGGCAATGCAGTTTTTAACACACCCTCTTAAACCATGGATTCCAGATAGCGGCAAGGTGGGGTTAAGCCGAGGCAATCCATTCGACGGCACGTTCCCCAATCATGATAACCGTGGCGTGGCTACCGCCTGACCTGGTAACCCGCGGCATCACCGACGCATCGACCACCGACAACCCCTGTACACCCTTGACCCTGCAGTATTGATCAACCACCGCCATCGGGTCGGAATCTGGGCCCATCTTGCATGTGCCGGACACATGCCTGGCTGTTCCGACGGTTTGGCGTATGTAGAGGTCCAAAGCGTCGTCGTCGGCCACAATGTCATCCGTTGGGTGGAGCCGGTAATCGGCCACGTCTCGATACGCATCGGTTTCAAGGAATCCGATCGCCATTCGGATGCCTTCCCGCACCCGGCGAATGTCGTTTGGGTGCTGCAGATAGCGGTAGTTGAACTCCGGCTGCACTGAGGGATCGGCCGACGCAAGCCTGACGTAGCCTGAGCCGTCGGGCAGCCCGAGGGTGCACGAGATTCGCGCGACCCGGTCCGGGGGAACATCGTCGTTGAGGGACTTGGTCCGGAAACCGGGGACGCGCTCCGGCCGCTCGTCAACAATGGGGGTGGTCCTCAGCAGCATGTCATTGACTTCGTTGGACCCGTCGGAGGTGTAGTGCAAACAAAAGCGCGCCGCGTCGGCATCGGAAGTCAGGGTCATTCCGTCTTTGACCTTATAGGTAATCTGGGCGCTCAGGTGGTTGAACAGGTTCTGCCCAACTCCGGGTAGCTCATGAACGAGAGGTATGCCAAATTGTTGAAGTTGGTCCTTGGGCCCGATTCCCGATAGCATCAGCAGGTGGGGCGACTTGATGGCCCCGGCGCTCAACACGACCCGCTCTGCTTCAACGTTGAAAATCTCGCCCCCGCTCTCCACTTCGACACCGACGGCCTTCAGATCCTTGATCAATACCTTCCTGACGAAAACCCCTCCCCTCACCGTCAGGTTGAGATGGTGGCGCATGGGATTGAGGTGAGTGATAGCGGCGCTCATCCTCCAACCGTCCAGGTTGTTCGAGGGCCACACGCCAACGCCCGAGGGGTTCGGGCCATTGGTATCCTCCACTGTCCCGTAGCCCGCCGCCAGGCAGGCTGCGTGGAAGGCCTTTTGGATGTCTGACCAGGGCCCGGATTGGCGACGCCTTACCGGCATCGGGCCGTCGGTCCCATGAAAATCATCCCGAATGTCCAGATCGCTCTCAGATTTTCTGAAGAATGGGAGTACCTTGTCATAAGACCATTCATCGTTGCCCATCGCGGACCAGGAGTCGAAATCCTCAGGCAGCCCCCTTTGCATTGCCTGGCCGTTGATGGACGACCCGCCTCCGATCACCTTGCCCTGCGCCACGTGGATTTCCCCTTGTTCCTCGGTGATCGTTCCCCGCAGGGCCCAGTTATGCTCCGAGTCCGGGGATTCTGCGAAACTGGTGTAGCCGAACTTTATCTCGTCGGGAAGGTAGGCTGGATCCGGGTAATCCGGCCCGGCTTCCAGCAACAGAACGGAGGTATTCGGGTTTTCGGCCAATCTGCTGGCCAACACCGATCCAGCCGCTCCCCCACCGACAATAACAACGTCATATTTCATAAGCCCTCCATATATGCTTCATCTTCTGACACCGGATTTTCCAATTTTAACTGGTCCCGCTGGTGAAAGGACGTTCCGGGGTTTCTCCGATTATAGACCGACACTCTCGGTATCGGCCAACCAGCAGGTCCAAAACGCAGGGTCTTTTAATTGTATGGTAGGCCGATGAGGGAGAGGGTCTCCCAGGGTTTCCAGCTGTAGTGGCGCAGGGCCGCCGCTATGTCTTTCACGCCGCCCAGGCGCAGCATTCCTATCACCAGGTTCCGCAGGGCCGCCAGCAGTTGCGGCGCCGATTCCGTTCTCACCTGGCTTTGGTCCTCACCGAAGGTCACGTCCCTCACCCAGTGCAGCCGGTTTTCGGTCCCCCAGTGTCCCCGCCATATGCCCTGGGACCCTGTTGTACAACATTGACAACTACACACAAATCATGGCGGATGACCGTGCCCAGAACGAAGTCAAACTGGTCGACGAAGAAGCAGATGAAACTCAGCCAATCAGGGACAGGGCGGTCAGCTTCAGCGAAGTCTCGTCCCTTATAGGGCTCACAACCTGCCTCTCGGAGTATGATGCTCTTGGGTGCGCTTCTTCTCAAGAAGACCCAAGAACAGGAAGAGTTTATGCTGATATCTTATTGCCCTTTAGGCAGAACGAACTTGATACGGAATTGGAAATACCAGGCAGGGACGGCGTGGTGGACCGGACTGACGCTCCATTCAGTGGGTGTCTCTCCACTACCGACCGGTATGTGACGATGCTGCATGAAGCGGGACATGCTTTGGGGATAACCGGATTGGCCCCTTTAGAGGACGACTGGAATAGCTTTGTACCTGGCCACTCGACTATTCCAGGTTCGCTCATGAATCCTGACGGGCTTGAACTGTACAAGCAGGGATGGGGGAAGAGCCGCCTCCTGAAGTCAGAAAGGGAATGCGGCCCGCATCCCTGGGACATCATGGCCCTATATGCTCTGTATCAGACGGACTAGAAAATGCGGTGGCTGATGTATCGGGTCTTCACGCGAACATTGCTGGGAATGCTTGTGACCTTGGTTGCGGCGCTGACAGCTTGCGAAGGGGCGCTGCTGGAGGGCCCACCGGCGACTCGGGAGCCGGTGGCGAAACCGGCCAGCCAGGCCACAGACAGCCCAACATTGCCGCCTTTCCCCATCCTGCCACCACCGCCCCTTATCTGGACGTCTGCCTGCGGGCCCGCTCTTGGCCTCGCAAAGTCTATTCCGTCGAACGCCAGCAACAGCCGGACCCTGGCATGGTTACCGGATGGAGGTCACATTATATTCGACGACCGGTCGCGCATAATGCGGGTCGATGTCCAGGGAAATCGCCTGGAAACCCTGGTAGAAGCCAATCCCTGGAACCGTACCCACGGCGCCGACGTGTCAAGGTATGGATACTACGCCGACCTGTCGGCTGACGGCTCCCAGCTGGTATATACCTCCTGCGAGTTCGAAACGGGGCTGGAAGATGAGCAGAGGTATGAAGAAGGGAATGAACGGGTCAAATACACCTACGAACTGGTCAGGATGAACCTGGATGGCACCGGTAAAGTGAGACTCACAACGGACCCGCTGCAGAATCACTACCCTGTTTGGTCTCCGGACATGACCAGGATTGCCTATCTGGCCAGTGACCGACGCCAGGGCAGGCCCAAGCGCTTGAGGATTATGGGAATCGACGGGTCGGACCAGACCCCGGCCTTCGTCACCGAAGAGTACAGGAATATTTCTGGTTTCCGGCCACCCGTATGGTCCCCCGACGGCAGCACGGTGCTCATTTTGAAATCCCACCTAAACACCTACGAAGTTCATGCATTTGACTTGGACAACGGCACCTTCTCCGACCTGGGCGATACCTATGCCGGGTTGAGTTGGTCCCCGGACGGGCAGCGACTGGCCTTGTTTCATAAAGACCATAGACGCTCTTATTTGATCGGCATGTCGAGGGATGGAACCGACCGCCGGATTATTGGTAGGTTGGGTGGTTCCTTTACTCAATCAGGCGCCCATATCGATGGAATTTCCTGGTCCCCCGACGGGCGCCACCTCCTTTACCGCTGCAGTGGCGGCTTTTGCGTGGTTGACCTTAGGATTCTCTGAATAAGAGTCTTTTCCCTGAGAATTGTGAGTTTTGGAGAGTTCAGGCGGTTTTCAGGTCCTGAATCGGGGGGTTTTTGACCTGCTGTGAGGCCGGTTTCTCTCCACTGAGCCCCCTGTTTCGGGTGGGCTGAGTGGAGAGGGCCCACTGCCCCCTGGGTCAGCCGGCCAGCAGCTTTTGTGACCGGATCAGGTTAGTTATTCCCAGCAGCACCGCCAATCTTTCGTGGTTCTTGGGCAGGCCCCGGTACCGGACCTTCTCATAGCCAAATATTCGCTTCACGTCCAGAAAGGGGTGTTCCACCCCCGATCGGGTCGGGGGCAGGCTCTTGGCCCGCACCGATGCCTTGGTCTTTTCAAACCACTCCTCCAGTCCCCCACGCTCCAGTAGCCGCCGTTTCCCAGGCTTCAGCGCCACCAGCCATTCCACCGACAATCCCTGATTCTCCTCCCGTTTCCCCACCCCAGTGTAGCCCGCGTCTCCCCACACCCGCCTTTCCTCTCCGTGCAACAACTTCCCCGCCTGGGTCACGTCGTGTACGTTGGCTGGGGTGGTTTCCATGCTGCGCACCAGTCCCGTCTCGGCGTCCACTCCAATGTGCAGCTTCATCCCGAAATAGTACTGCTTCCCCTTCCGGGTCTGATACATCTCCGGGTCCCGTTTCCCCTCCCGGTTCTTGGTGGACGATGGGGCCTGGATGATGGTGGCATCGACGATGGTCCCCTCCTTCAGTGCCATCCCCGGGATGGTAAGGCGCTTTAGACCCCTCCCGGGTCTCTCTGCCATGAATCCTACCCACGGTTTACCGCCTTGGCCTCAGTATCCCATACTCAGTTGGACTTGTTCAGAAATTCCCTAGTACTCAGTCAAGTCAGGAATGTCGGGATATAGACGATGCAGTTTTGTTCT
>JAPPJA010000422.1 GCA_028874675.1 Chloroflexota bacterium | reverse complement strand
CCGCAACCAAATCAGGCCGGAAACACCACCATGAAGTCGTCGTTGTAGTACTAGCTCCATATCTCCGAGAATCTCCGCAAGTGAAGCCTATGTCCTGGTTTCAGCACAGCCAGTGGCGATTGCTGCTGACAAGTCAAAGGGGGGCAGTCTTCCGGACTGCCCCCGGGCCTTCATTTGATTCCCTAAAACTCGGCGTTTTTGGGGGTTCTTGGGAAGGGGATTACGTCGCGGATGTTCTGCATGCCGGTGGCGAACTGGACGGTGCGCTCGAAGCCAAGGCCAAACCCGGCGTGGGGGACGGTGCCGTAGCGGCGCAGGTCCAGGTACCACCAGTAGTTTTCCGCGTCCAGCCCCGCCTGGCGCATGCGGTCCAGGAGAACGTCTTCGCGCTCTTCCCGCTGGCTGCCGCCGATAATCTCCCCGATGCGGGGCACCAGCACGTCCATGGCCCGCACGGTTTCGCCGTCGTCGTTCATGCGCATGTAGAAAGCCTTGATGTCCTTGGGGTAGTCGGTTACCACCACCGGCCGGCCCACCCGCTTCTCGGTGATGTAGCGTTCGTGCTCCGACTGAAGGTCCAGGCCCCAGGATACGGGGAACTCGAAAGTCTCGCCGGAGGATTCCAGCAGCTTGATGGCCTCGGTGTAGGTCAGGCGCTCGAACCTGGAGTTGATGATGCCCTCCAGGGTGGAAATGGCGGTGCTGTCGTACCACTGGTTGAAGAAGGCCATGTCCTCGGGGCACTTGTCCAGGGCCGAGCTGAATACGTACTTGAGGAAGTCCTCGGCCAGTTCGGCGAGGCCGTCCAAGTCGCAGAAGGCCACCTCGGGCTCCACCATCCAGAACTCGGCCAGGTGGCGGGAGGTGTTGGAGTTTTCGGCCCGGAAGGTGGGGCCGAAGGTATAGACATCGGTCATTGCCAGGGCGAAGATCTCCGCTTCCAGCTGGCCGCTGACGGTGAGGAAGGTGGGCTGGCCGAAGAAGTCCTCGGCGGTGTCCACCAGGCCGTCGCGGCGGGGCGGGTCCTGCAGGTCCAGGGTGGTTACCCGGAACATGGAACCGGCCCCCTCGGCGTCGCTGGCGGTGATCATGGGCGTCTGGATGTACTGGAATCCGCGTTCCTGGAAGAAGCTGTGGATGGCGTAGGCCATGGTGTTGCGCACCCGGGCCATGGCGCCGAAGGTATTGGTGCGGGGCCGCAGGTGAGCAATCTCCCGCAGGAACTCCAGGGTGTGACGCTTTTTCTGGAGGGGGTATTCCTCGGGGTCGGCCTGGCCCAGCACTTCCAGCTTGGTGGCGTTGATTTCGAACTTCTGGTTCCGGCCCTGGGACTCCAGCAGCTCGCCGACCACGCTTACGCTGCAGCCGGTGTTGAGGGTTTCCACCAGGGGGTAGTCGGGCGACGACTGCTCAACCACGATTTGCAGGTCCCTGAGGGTTGAACCGTCGCTGATCTGGATGAATGAGACGGCGCCGGAGGAGCGGCGGGTCTTCACCCACCCCTGGACCATTACCTCGCCGCCAGCGGTTTCGCGGTCGAGTATGTCCTTGACTCTGGTACGCTGCCCGGAATATTGCATAGTAGTCCCTCCTGCCGTACCAATTGCCCCGATTCTAGCATTGCGGGGCAGCAGGGGCAAAGGGCGGGCGCCACCGTGGGACTGACCGTGGCGTGGATTATCGCCCCTGACGCCGGTTACGCAGCCGTTCCTCTTCCTCAGGGGGGCGGACGTTGCGGAACATGAAATAGAGCGACAGGTCGTAGCCGATCTTGAGGAGAGCGGAGCCCACCAGCGGCGCCCAGGCGGCGGTGATGTTCCAGATGGCCGTAGTCACCGAGGGCCCCACTGCCCCGGCGGCGCTCCGCGTCACCATGTTGATGCTGGCCATTGCTACCCGTTCCTCGGAGTTAATGACCGACATATTGTAGGAGTCCCTGGTGGGAACATCCATCTGGCTCAGGAAGGCGCGGCATTGCCAGAACACGATGGCCAGCGGGGCCGTGGGAGCGAAGGCGGCGGCCAGCAGAAAGAAGCTGGATGGAATGTGGGTGAATACCATCGTGTTCAGGAGGCCGATCCGGTTTGCTATCTTGGCTGATATCCACAGGGATGATGCGGTCAGGAGGTGGGACAAGGAGAAGACCAGGGCGAGGGATTCAACCGGCAGGCCGAACTTCGTGTAAAACCAGTAGGCGACCAGGCTCTGCATTACCATGGAGGTAGTGAAGGTGTCCACGCTGTAAAGGGTAATCAGGGTGAATATTCTGCGCCGGGAGGGCAGCCTGAACGGGTTTTGCCACTGCTGGCGAGTGGCGGCGCCCTCCACGCTCGACGAGACGAAAAGGTACAGGGCCGCCCCGGCAAGCTGGCACAGGGCAAAGCCAAGGAACATCGCCTTGTAGGAGGAGAGGAGGGACAGACCCAGCACGTCCTGAAGCAGGACGGGCATTCCAGCGGCCAGGGCTCCCAGGAAGGTGCCGGTGCGGGCCACAATGCTGTAGACGGCAAAGATGTCGGTGCGCCTTTCGGGAGGGCCGGTGTCGGGGAGGATGGCAACTTCCAGGGGCTGCGCCGGGCTTTCGCCACCGCCGCCGCCCGTGGACAGGCTTCCCAGGAAGGCGATGATCAGCAGAGGGACGAAGGCCTCGGCGAAGTACATGCCTACCCCGGCCGCCGCCGCCAACAGGGAGAAGAGGACCAGCAGACGCCGGCGACCCACCCTTTCACTGATCAGGCCCACCACCAGGGCAAAGAAGGAGACGCCGGCAACACCCACGGTAAGGACCGCGCCAATCTGCACCAGGTTGAAGCCCAGCTCGGCGAGATAGATTGCCATGATGACGGCAATGAAGCTCTGGGAGAAGGTGCGGACACCCCGGGCCAGGGTTATCAGCCTGGCGTCGCGGTTCATCCAGGACAGGGAAGTACGGAGACGGGCAATCATGGCTGAAACCCTGGGGGAGTGTTGTGTCGGAGACCTGGCCTATGGAACCACGGGAATTATCTCTTCTTACCTAGCGTGCGTAGGTGGCTATGCATCGAGAGGCCATTCTAATTCAAGAGTTGCAAGTCCGAATCGGAATGCCCAGAGGGAAATTGACAGCATCCAAAATGGTCTCCCACGAAGGGCCGCCGCCGCTAATCAATGGCTGCCCCCTAATCTCTCATCCTGGAATCGCCGTTATCTACGGAACAACTTCCTAGGCAGTCCTGATTGACGAATCATGCTACTGAGTGTCCCCGCCTTAATATCCTGGTTCCGTCGCGAGTAGCTTACAGTAACTGACTTTCGCTGCTCGTTAACGTAACCTTCGTATATGTGATGAGAGCCTCTCTGTCTTTCAAGGTGAAACCCGTTACCTTCCAATATATCCACGAACCTGCCGTAACTCACGTCGTAGCATATTCAAAGGTTTCCTGGACAGTGCCTTTCGGCCCGTTGTTGGAAACAGGTCTGAGGAGGCCAGTTATCTTGGAAAACAGCGCCAACTTAATGCGAAGGGCAAGGGGAGAGCGACGAGTAAAAAACTTCAAATGCTCATGTTGTGGAAGGGAGTGAACGTATTCCACATAAGTTTCAATGGCACCTTTTAGCTGCTCAAAGGCCTCCTCATAGGTTTCGCCTTGAGCGGCTATATCAAAGTCCACGCAAAGAGCTTCCCATTCGTTATCACTTCGCCAAAGGTAACACTTGAGAATAGTGCTTACCACAGCAAAAACCTCCGGTCCCGTATCTGTCAGGGGGCATTCGCGCCGCAAGCGTTACCTTGCCAAATTCACGCGTTGATTCCACCTTTCCTTACCCTTCCTGCCAGCCTCGTGGTGGGAGCGTTTGCGAGTTGGTTGCTCACCCTAAACCACGATGTGCCCTTTGGACATGGGGCCTGGATGGAAGGATTCAACCTTCAAAACCATTTCAATAAAGGCTATACCAAGAGGGCGTCGGTGGGGATCAGGCGCTGGCCTGCGGGGTCAACCGCCAGGAGGGCGCGTTCCAGGGTGTAGACGCCCAGCAGCGCATCGTGGTTGTCATCTCCGAAGACAACCACGGTGTTAACGATTTGGGCCTCGATGCGGACCCGGGTTTCACCGATGGCTCGCTGTATTGTTGAGCCATCGGCCAGGCGGAACCTGACGTTTTCGGTGGGCTGGACGCCCAAATTGCGAAGCAAAGTTGCGGGTACCTGCGTGAAGGTAGCGCCGGTGTCAACCAGGGCCATTACTTCCTGGAATTCGCTGGCATCCGGGCCGGTGATTTCCAACGGGTAATGGAAGATGCTCATTTCAGACCTCCGTGGCGTCCCTGCATTATAGCATTGGGGAGGCCTAGAGCCCCGGCCGGGCCTTGTGCCAGTCGGTGGCCTGCTCGTAGGCGTGAGCCACGTTCAGCAGCGTGCTTTCAGACAGGTGGGGGCCGATAAGCTGCATCCCCACGGGCAGGCCTTCGGAGAAGCCGCAGGGCACGGACATAGCCGGCAGGCCGGCGATGTTGATGGGCAGGGTGCAGACGTCAATCAGGTACATTTGCACCGGGTCGGCGGTCTTTTCGCCAATGGGGAAGGCCACCACCGGCGACGTGGGCGTGACCAGGGCGTCCACCTGCTCGAAGACACGGGCAAAGTCCTGGCGGATGAGGGTGCGCACCTGCTGGGCCTTGAGATAGTAGGCGTCGTAGTAGCCGGCGGACAGGGCGTAGGCGCCCAGCATTATCCGTCGCTTGACCTCGGGGCCAAAACCCTGCTGGCGGGTGGTTTCCATGGCCTGCCACATATCCGGCGTGTCCTGGTAGGAGTAGCCGAACTTCACGCCGTCGTAGCGGGCCAGGTTGGCCGAGCACTCCGACGGGGCGATGATGTAGTAACAGGCCAGGGCGTATTTGGTAGTGGGCAGGGAAACGGGCTCCACGGATGCCCCCAGGCCCTCCAGTTCCCTGATGGCGGCTTCCACGGCGTTGCGCACCCCCGGATCCATGCCGTCCACGAAATACTCCCCGGGAATGCCCAGGCGCAGGCCCTTTATGTCCTTGGTCAGGCCGGCGGTAAAGTCGGTGGCCGGCAGGTCCAGGGAAGTGGAATCCCTGGAGTCGTAGCCGGCGATGGCGTTCAGGGTGATGGCGCAGTCCATTGCGTTCTTGCCCACGGGGCCGATCTGGTCCAGGGACGAGGCGAAGGCAACCAGGCCGTAGCGGCTGACGCGGCCGTAGGTGGGCTTGAGGCCCACCACGCCGCAAAGGGATGCTGGCTGGCGGATGCTGCCGCCGGTATCGGAACCCAGGGCAACGATGGCCTCGTCGGCGGCCACCGAGGCCGCGGCTCCCCCGCTGCTCCCGCCCGGAACCCGGTCCAGGTCCCAGGGATTGTGGGTGGGGAAGAAGGCCGAATTTTCGCAGGAAGACCCCATGGCGAATTCGTCCATGTTGCCCTTGCCCAGCAGCACCGCGCCCTGCCGGGACAGCTTCTCCCACACTGTGGCGTCATAGACGGGGACGTAGTTTTCCAGCATGCGCGAGGAACAGGTGGTGCGAATGCCCCGGGTGCTGATGAGGTCCTTTACCTGCACCGGAATGCCGGTCATGGGGCCTCCCCGGCCCTGGGCCAGGGTCTGGTCGGCAGCTTCGGCCTGCCGCAGGGCGTGGGATTCGGTGAGGGTGACGTAGGCCTTGACCCGGTCTTCCACCTGCCCGATGCGTTCAAAGCAGGAACGGGCCAGGTCCACCGCGCTGAAAGACCCGGAATCCAGTCCGGCCCGGGCCTCGTGCAAAGTCAACTGCCAGAGTTCAGACAAGGGGCGTTACTCCTCCAGCACGGCCTTTACGCGGAACAGGTCGCCCTCGCGGCGCGGGGCGTTCAGCAGGGTGTCCTCGGGATCCAGGGGTTCGTCGGGGACGTCTTCCCGCATAACAGAGCTTACTTCCACGGCGTGGCCGGTGGGCTCCACCGCGCTGGTGTCCAACTGCTTCAGCAGCTCAAACTGGTCGAGGATGTTGGACAACTGCTCCTGGAAGGTGGCTATTTCCTCGTCGGACAGGCCGATGCGGGCCAGGGCAGCTATGTGTTCAACGTCGGCGCGGTCAAGGGGCATGGTTTTTCCTTCCTATCCACGAATGAGCACGAATAGCCACGAATTTGATCTGATGATATCCATTAGTGATTATTCGTGCCCATTCGTGGATTAACAGTCAGTTCATCTCCGAGCCGCCGGAGACGCTGATGGAGAGGCCGGTCATATAGTCGGACTCGGCGGAGGCCAGGAAGGCGGCCATGTTGGCAATATCGCCGCCCTGGGCTATGCGGCCCATGGGCACCCGGGTGGAGCGTTCCTGCACCATCAGGGCCCGGTGTTCTTCGGCCGACTCGCCCTCGGCGGCCAGGGCGGCGGCGATGAAGTCCACGCGCTCGGTATCCACCAGGCCGGGGCAGATGGCGTTGACATTGACCCTGTGGGCCGCCATCTCCTGGGCCAGGGCCTGGGTGAAGCCCACCAGGGCAAACTTGGAAGCGCAATAAACGGCGTAGCGGGCAATACCCCGTTTGCCGGCGCCCGATGAGATGATGATTATCTTGCCGCCGCCGCCCCGGGCCACCATGTGGCGGGACACGGCGCGGGAACACAGGTAGGTGCCGCGGACGTTGACCCGCATCACCTCGTCGAAGGCATCCTCCTCCAGGTCCACCACCAGTACCCGGTCCCTGCCGGGGCGGGAACCGGCGTTGTTGACCAGGATGTCTATCTTGCCGAAGCGGTCCAGGACCTGCCTGACCATGTCGTCCACCTGGCCGCTGTCGGAAACGTCGGAAAAGATGCCCAGGGCCTGGCGACCTTCGGCCTCGATTTCCTGGACCACGCTGGGCAAGCCTTCCCAGCCTTCGGCCCGGTCCTCGGCGCGGATGGCTGTTACGGATTCAGGGATGTCGGTTACCACCACGTCGGCGCCCTCGCGGGCGAGGCGGGTGGCGATGGCGCGGCCGATGCCGTTACGGCCGCCGGCTCCGGTTACCAGAGCTACTTTGCCGGTAAGGTCGTACATTTTCTTACCTCGGTCTATTAGCGGTTTCGATTAACTCTTGGCTGTAGCCTCAGTCGGTCCTGTAACGAAAGGAAAATGTCGGTCATTACGCATAGAATCCATGCCGCCGGGACCGCAAATGCCATCGCGACACCGGCAACGGCTACTGGGCCCGACCCCCTGATGGCTCCCTCGACAGTGGTGGCGGCTCCCGCCACGCTGACCACGGCCAAACCTGTCCAGACCAGCTTAGCCTTTTTTCTCTTCAAGGCACCGATGGCGCCCTGGAGGATGGGAGGTTCATTGGCCCCTGTTGCTGGGCAGGGCAATTATGGCCGTTCCGCCTACGTACCGCTCGCCTGCTTCGCCCATCATCAGCACATCGCACTCGATCAAGTTTTTCCCGTCCTCTTCCCTGGTGTCGGTAATGGTGGCGGATACGAGCAGGGGCTTGTTATGGGGGACGGGCTGGCGGAACACCAGGTCCAGGTCCTTCAGGGACTCGGGCCCCGCCCAGTCGGTGAGGGCCTGGCTCATGATGGCCATGCTCATAACGCCGGGGACTATGGGGCCGAAGAGGCCGGACTTTTCGGCTATTTCCTGGCTGGTAAAGCGGTTGGGCATGGGGTTGCCCCACAGTTCGCAGAAATTGACGACATTATCGTCAGTGGCCACCAACTCTATCGGGCCGATTTCATCGCCCAGGTCAACATCTTCAAAGAAGGGTCCATTCTGGTCAGGCATGGGTGGTTTACTCCCGGGACGCGTAGGATTCCTGGACGTCGGCCACGACCAGGCCGTCCTGGTTGGTGAAGGTGGTCTCCCAGACGGTGAAAACCATGGTGCCGCTGCGGCCGGTCTTGGGGTACACCTCCTTCAAGTGAGAGGAGGCCATCAGGCTGTCGCCAGCCACGATGGGAGCGCGGGACTGGACCCGCTGCCCGGCGTGGAAGCGCATGACACCGAAATTCAGTTCAATGTCAGGAAGCTCCACGTTCCGTACCAGCATGGTGACCAGGGTGGGCGGCGCCAGAACGCCGGAGTACCCTGCCGCCTGGGCCGTGGCGTGGTCGGTGAACATGGCGTTGGTCTCGCCGATGCTGCGGTTGAAGGTCTGGATCAGTTCGGGGGTAATTTCGAAGGGACCGGCCTCGTGTTCGACGCCGTACAGGTCCCGGTTGTATTCCAGTTCCATCGTCATTGAGGGAAGCTCCTCTGTCTTATCCACGAATCGTCAGAAATTATCATTAATGATCGTTGCCATTGGCAGGTAATTGTGATGATCAGTATGGATTCGCGGATCAGTTATTCTGCTGGATATCCTTCAGCCACACGGGGGTAAAGTCGCCGGCCAGCAGGGCATCCACCAGCTGGCGCTCGTTCTTGATGTCGGTTGGGAAGGAGGTCATACAGGTCCCCAGGTGGCTGGCCAGGTGAGCGTCGCTGCCGCCGGTGCCCAGGTAGCTGTGATCCCGGCACAGGGTGTCGGCGCGTTCATTCTCACCGGCCCGGCTGCCGCCGTTCAGCCGCTCCACTATGTTGAGGTCGGCGAAGGTCTCGCCCTGGTCCATGTAATCCACCAGGCCGATGCCGAAGCGGCCCGGGTGGGCGGGAACGGCGATGGCCCCGTGGTGGCGGGCGGCCTTTATCAGCTCCCGCGCGTCCATTTTCACGTCGCCCAGGTCAATGTCCTTGGCCAGGCCTTCGTTAACGCCGTACACCAGGACGTGGCCGCAGCGGGTATCGAGTTCCGACGCTTTCATTATGAGGACGTTGTATTCGGCCGCCAGCTGGGAATAGTCCTTGTCAAAGTCGAACTTGCGGTGCTCGGTGAGCACGAAGCCGTCAATGGTGCAGCCCCGCTTGTCCCGGAGAACCTGGACCCATTTTACGTACTGCTCAACAGTGGCCCGGGAATCGTCAGAGGAAACGGAATGGCTGTGCAGGTCAATATACATCGGTTGCGAACTATGCTCCAGGCAGCGGTTTCCGGCAGAGCTCCGGTCGGATTGCGCCGCCCCTTGGGCCGCCCGTACCCGCGCTGCAGTTGCTTTTAGCTACGGCAACAATAATAGCGTTTGGGCCGTTATTCGGCAACCAAACGCAGGAACGAAGGGGGGCGTACGGCCCCGGCATACCAAGGCGACGGGGCGGGCAGTCCGTTTATTGACTACCTATGGGCCCCTTAATATAATGGGGCAGATTTGAAGCCAAATTCGGTCCCGTGAGGAGAGTTAATGACAACCTACGATTCAGTGTTGCACCCACCGGCAATCATTGCCGAGTTGAAGAAGAACAACATTACCCACGTGGTCTGGCTGCCGGACAGCGAGACCAATTTCATGTACCAGCTCTTGAACGACGAGGACTCGCTGGACCTGGTGCCCGTGTGCCGCGAGGGAGAGACCATGGCCATCGCCGCCGGTCTGTGGGTGGGCGGCAAGAAGCCCGTAGTCCTGATCCAGAACACGGGCATTTTCGAGTCCGGCGACTCCATCCGGGGGCTGGGCCTGGACATTAACCAGCCGCTGGTGATGCTCATCGGCTACCGGGGCTGGACACGCCGGGGCCCCACGCCCGATTCGGCAGCCCGCTATATCGAGCCCATACTGCACACCTGGGGCATCAACTGCTACCTGATTGAAACCGATGACGACGCCGACCGCATCAGCATTGCCTGCGAAGAGGCGGAGCGCACCCAGAAGCCCGTCGGTGTCCTGGTAGGCACCGAATTCGGCGTCTAGCCCGTTACTGAGGAGATAGAGAGCATGATTAACAACACCGACGCCGTAAAGCTTATCGACAGCAAGCGGACCGATTCGGTTATTGTACCTACAATGAACGCCAATAACGTGGGCTTCGGACTGCCCAGCGTTACCAGCAACCAGGACCTGGACCTGCCCCTTTCCGGCGCCATGGGCAAGGCCTCCAACCTGGGCCTGGGAATCGCGCTGGCCCAGCCCGACCGCAAGGTTATGGTGCTGGACGGGGACGGCAGCCTTCTGATGAACCTGGGCGCCATGGTAACCTCGGCCAACAAGGCCCCCACCAACTTCTACCACTTCCTGTTCAACAACAAGGTCTATGCCGTTACTGGCGGGCAGCCCATTCCGGGCTCCGAGTGCCAGGACTGGGAAGGAATGGCCAAGGCAGCGGGATATGCCGCCGTCTTTTCCTACGACAACCTGGAAGACTTCACCACCGGCATTGACGAGGCTCTGGCCGCCTCCGGCCCCGTGTTCATTCACCTGTCCATTGAGCCGCAGATTGAGAACACGCCGGTGCAGTTCCGCCAGCGTTCTCCCCGCACGGTCAAGATGGCCTTTGACGAAGTACCGGCGGCCCTGGGTGTCGGCTCCGACTAAGGTCGGGCAGTACCTCCTTTCCGGAAGCAACATTTGGCGGGGCGGCCCCTTGCTGGCCGCCCCGCTTTGTTTGTATATTGGACCCACATGGCCGCGGCAATGGGCGGCCGCCAGGGTTTGGAAAGGGTTGTAGCGTTTGTTTAAGGACTTGAGCAGGAGCCTGCTGGGGCGGCTGATCAGCCTGGGCGTTTTTGCCCTGGGCTTCTGGGTGCTGTACCAGGGGCTGCTGCGGGAAGACAACCTGCTGCTGCTGGCCCTGGGCGTAATATCGGGCAGCGCGCTCATCCTGGCGGGCCTGTACCTGATGGCCACCACCAGACGCCTGGCCGCCCGGGCGGCGGCGCAGCGGGAAAAGGAACTGGAGGAGACGACCGGTGATTCCCTCGAAGGAAGCGGCAAGGGCGATTAGTTTCCACCGGCAGGACGCGCTGGTGGTATCGACCTCGGCGGCGCTGCGGGACTGGAACCAGGTTTCGGAACGGCGGGAACTGGATATTGACCTGACGGACTGCATGGACCGGGCCCCGGCGGTGGGCCTGGGTCTGTCACTGGCCCAGCCGGAACGCAAGGTGCTGGTGCTGGACTGCGACGCCACCCTGCGCACGGACCTGGGGTCCCTGGCGACCATCGGCGAGTCGCGGCCGGAAAACCTGGTCCACTTCGTATTTGACGACGCCACCCACCTTTCCACCGACGGAATTCCGGTGGAGGGCCTGGACAACGTGAACTTCGCCTCCATGGCCGAGGGGGCCGGCTACACCCGCACCTACCGGTTCGAAAACCCGGAGGAACTGTTCATCGGGTTGGAAGAGGTGATGAAGGAAACCGGCCCGGTGTTTGTGGTGGTGAAGGTGCTGCGGGACGAGGAATTGGCTCCCTTCCCCGAACGCCGAATGGCCGAAGGCTGGGCCGAGGTACGGGAAACACTGATGGCGGGAGGCTAGCGGCTCAACAGAATAGTAACGTTAAGCGTTCCGCCCGAATCGTCATTCCGCCCTTGAGGCGGAGTCCAGGAAGGTTGCGAGAGGGTTAGAGTTCAGAGTTGGTGTGTTAAAAGGCTGGCAAACCCGTCGTTCCCGCGCAGGCGGGAACCTGGAACCTGTTCAGGTCGTGGGTTGGGTAGGGGCGCATGGCCATGCCCCCCTGCGAAGTCGGGGGTATGACGGGTGTATGGGAAGGCAATTCCCTCAACTCTGAACGGTTACGCGAGAGGCCAGCTGCCAATAGTACAAAGGGGCCCGGATTCCGGCGTCGGTATGAGCAACGGTCAATGCCCAGTCCATCACTTCAAAGCAGTTGCACTGCCAGCTACCCTTGAATCTATTGTGGACGGCACTGTCCGGAAGCTGGAAGCCCTGTATCCTGGCGATGATCAATCCGAGTGGTATAACCGGCTAATCTGCGCGTCATTGGGGAGTGAGTTATGGCAGCAGCAACCGACTACCTGCGAATCCTCGGAGACCTGGGAATCGACACAGACCAATCGGGACCACGGCAGGACAACTCAAGCCGGATATTGCGGGGCAAAGACGGCCGGCGGTACTCCGGCCTTCACCTGAACCGGCAGGCGGGCATCACCTACTTCGTGGTAAGTCCTGGCGCAGCGGCGGGGGAAATTGACTGGAACCTGTGGCAGGAGGCGCCACCTTCGGTATCCATACCCCGCTTTGACCTGGACAAGCACAACATAGTCCCCAAACCGGGGCAGGAGCGGCGGGCGCTGCAGAGTTTGCTGGGGGTGTCGTCCAGCGGGGGCCTGTTGAATTTCCTCAAGGGCCTCTTCGGCCGCTAAAACCCGGGCGGGCCAGCCGGCTGACGGCCGTCAGGCCGGCTCTACATCCGCTTCGGCGGGCCGCACCAGGATCTGTCCCGCCACGTTGAAGCCCATGGACACCTGGTCCGTGGGCGTGGCCACCGTCATTACCCCCAGGAAGGGCGTGGCCTCCGCCACACTCACCCTGCTCTCCGGCACAATCTGCGCGCCGTCCAGAAACCGCAACAGGTTGGGGTCTTCTTCGGGAATGCGTTCCACCACGTATTCGGTGTTCTGCAAGGCGGCGTCCAGGGTGATGCAGTTGGGCGGAAGGGCCGGAGCTCCGGCGCCGGGGATGGGGCGACCAAAGGGCGACTTTTCGGGGTAGCCCAGCCTTTCCCTCAGCCTGGCCTCCAGTTCCCCGGAAATGCCGTGCTCCAGGCGGTGCGCCTCAATGTGGGCGGACTCCAGGTCCATGCCCAGCAGGCGCACCACCAGCCATTCGGCCAGCCGGTGACGGCGGGCAATATCCTCGCCGCCCTCGAAGCCCTTCCCGGTCAGGCGGATACGCTTGTCCGACCCGATGTCCACCAGGCCCTGCTTCTGCATCCGGCGAGTCATGCCGGCCACGGAAGGTACCGAGGAGCCCAGGCCTTCGGTAGGAGGAAGCTGCTTGATGGCGTCGGTAAGCTGGGTCACCGTTGGCGTGACGGCGTCTTCCCACAGCCGATAAAGGCAGAGCAGGTAGTTTTCCGTAACCGCGGAAAAGCGTTCCAGGCCATCTTCTTCTTCGAGCGCTGCTTCGGCGCGTTCCCGCGGCTTCCTGGCCCTGGGCATGGCGATACCTCGTTAAAGGGAGTGGCGGCTCAATTCCCGCAGGCTATAACGTCACTTAATCCGGCGGATAGCTTGGAATGTATGGATTATACAACGGGTCAGCGGCAATGGTAAAAGAGCAGCCCACGGGCGAAGTCGGGCAAGGGCGGACGAGGCTGGCCCCGCGGAACCGTCTTTCGCCGGCATCAAGGTTTCAGCAAGGAAAACTCCAAAGTGTATGCAGTTGCCCACAGGGCTTCACGCAGCCTGGCTTTTGCCGGGATTGCACAGAGGACCATCGGGTACACAGCTGCCGGTCTTCCGCTGACCGCAGGAATGACAGGGGGAGGAACCCGGTCGAGGCGCCGGTTGATATCTGTCCCGGGAGCGGCGGGAGCGGCGGCTACGCACGGCTGGACGGCCCAGGGCGGCAGAGACTGCCCGCCTGTCAGCCAAAGCCGAAGCGGGCGGCATTGCCGGGGACAGATACCGGCCCAGGCCGGGACAGGTCGAGGTGGTAGGTGCGGGTTGTCACACCGTCCCGGGCTTGAACGGTAACGGAAAACCGGGTGACTTCGCCTTCGGCCACGGAAACGTCGGCGGAAAGCCGGTTGCCGGGCGGGTCCTGGGCAGTGGTTTCATCGCCGATGGTGGTGGAAACAATGCGTGCGCCGGCTACCGTCGTCTCGGCGACCACGTTGACGGCGGCAGCATTGACCGTAAGTCCGTAGTGGGTTACATCCGGGTCGAACCCCGGCGCCAGCACAGCCCCGATCCCGTCCTTGACGACAGTCAATGACGCCAGGGAGGCATCCTCCAGGGCGGGAACCGGCGGCCTCACCGGCGTGGAGGGATCGGGCCGGTCCGTTACGGTGGACAAGGCTGGGATCAGACCATTGAAGCGCGGTTCCGACGAGGCCAGTCCCGCCAGCGAGAAGGAAATTACCCGGAGGTCTGCGGGCAGGCCGCTGTCGGTACTGTCATGTTCCGGCGCCACCACCGCCGGGGGGAACAGAGAGGAACTAACCGAGTACTGATGAGTCTCGGCTTGCCCGGTTCCGGTTGCCTGTGGATCAGACGGGGCAATGCCGGCTACCGGGGACGGTGAGGCGCAAAGGGTTGATATGGTGAACACCACGACAAGCAGGAAAAGGCTCAGGCCCGCCACCAGTGTAGTGACATCAGGTCCCCGTGAATTTGAGGTCCCCGCTTCCATTGTTTGAGTCTCCCTTCGCTGACTGGCAGATCGCCGGTTTTGCCGACAGCATCGTCGTTGTTGAGCGTCATATCCGGGCCCGTCAGGGTCTCTAAGCCCGGAGGCGAGGGCTTCGATTACCGTGGATGCCTTGCCTCGTTTCAGTCAGTGGGACAAATTTCGCGTTGGGCTGCGGGCCTCCGGCGAGAATTTTACCCCCACCCTGAGCCTCCCCCCTCAAAGGGGAACGGGATAAGCGAAAGACCCGGGCCCGAAGAGGGACAGGGGACAAGACCCTGATTGGCTCCAAATAATTCCGAATAATGTTAATAAGCTATAGTATTTATTATACTATATTATAGTAGGCCGGGCAACGGTGGCAGCCCGGGCTATTACCCTGCCAAGAGTCAGCTGAAATGAGGGAGTGAGCGGGAACCGCCAACCCTGGCGACCTCCAGGGCGCGCGGACTGTGGCAAGTTCAACGGGATCGGGGGTATAGGGAAAGGAAGGGGAATCAGGGTCCGGCGGCCTATCCTGGAAGCCGTCTCCAGGGCTGGTGAGGGCTGGCGCCTGTTTCCTGTGGCAACGCACTCAAGGGCGTCAACGCCAGCCCGGCCCTCCCCTGGCGAGGGAAAGGGTTGGGGAAATGGGTCCTAGTCCTCGATGGCGACCCCGTCAACAAAGGGACGAAGGGAGTGTCCGCAGCGAACCTGGGCGCTTACCCGGGCGCCGACTTCATACTCGTCGGTATGGGAGAGCAGGCTGCGTACCGTCACGCCACAGTCCAGGGCAACCCAGTACAAGTAGAAGGCGCCCCGGAACTCGCGTTCCACGATGACACCGTTGCCTTCCGCCGAGGGGTAGCAGTCGATACAGTCGGGGCGGACCATGGCCTCCAGGACACCTTCCCGCTGGATGAGAGACTGCCACCGGGTGGAGCCTATGGAGGTTGAGAAGGTTTCGCCATCCCGCTGGCCGGGTACGAAATCCACCATTCCGATGAATTCGGCGACGAACTTGCTGCGGGGACGGTGGAAAATCTCCTCGGGGGTCCCCTGCTGCTCGATGCGGCCCCGGTTCATAACAGCGATGGTGTCGCCCACGTACATTGCCTCTTCCTGGTCGTGGGTTACGAAGACGGCGGTGATGCCGTTGGAACGCAGTATGGCAACGACGTCGCGGCGTACCTGCTCGCGGAGACCGGGGTCGAGGTTGGAGAAAGGCTCGTCCAGGAGAAGCAGCTCGGGACGGGGAGCCAGGGCCCGGGCCAGGGCCACCCTCTGTTGCTGGCCACCGGAAAGTTCGTAGGGCATGCGCTGGGTCAGGCCTTCCAGGCCGGTCAGCTGCACAACTTCGGCCACTCGCTGGGAGCGGTCCTCACCCTTGGGAAGTCCGTAGGCAATGTTCTGCTCCACGGTCAGGTGGGGAAAGAGCGCGCCTTCCTGGAATACCATGCCAACCCGGCGCTTTTCGGGGGGAGTGCAGACGCCCTGATCGTAAACGGTCTCGGAGGCCACCTTGATGGCGCCCGCGTCGGGATTGGAAAATCCGGCCATCAGGCGAAGGGCCGTGGTCTTGCCGCAGCCGCTGGGACCAAGGAGGGCCAGTATGCGACCCTTGGGAACCTGGACGCTGAAATCCTGGAGGGCCATTACACCGTTGAACCGCTTGACCAGGCCGAGGCACTCCACCATGGGCCCGTCGTCGCCTCCCGCCAAACCCCAATGCGCGGCGCCGCTGCTGGAATCCGCCGCATGATTCTGGCCTTGCGGGGAAGTGGCGGCAAGTCGTTCCCTGATTACCAAAGACAGCCTCCGTACACTAAAGGGCTTCGATAGACCACTGACATCACCGCATCAGCAATCCTGCCCTGTCAGCGCATTATACCTTCATCGTCTATTCATTGCCATCTTTTAAGCCGACACAATAATAAAGGTTATGACAGACGAATGCAATAGTTTTCGCATGTTGATTGGCAGGAACATACCGCAGTTTGTTTGAGGTGAATTACGCCAACTATCCTCTTCTGGGCGGCTATCCGGCGCTGTGTTTCTAAACTGCAATTGTTCGCAATTTCACTAATTCGGCAACTGGCAGCGATGGCGTAAGCAGACCAACCCTTGGGCTCATGACCCCGCTCTCCGGAGCCCCCGGCGGGGTGTAAAGTAAGAGGTCTCAAGCCCCGATTCCAGGCCAGACCTCCCTTACCAGAAGTGATTGAGGGCCGCGCCGGGCCCGGGTTTGTTTTTGCCTTGTTGAAGTACGCCGGCGGTTGGTTGCGCTGCCGGAGGCGCTGGCAAATGCCAGTTAAAATTGTTGACACTTATAAACAACAGTGTTATTGTCAGCGCAACAGTACATTGCTATATTCATTTAAAAACAATGTCTATACTTATTAACAATATTCGAGCAGACCGTTTCTGCTCCTTTCGCAACCTTCCTCCCTGGCAGTGGATCCGGTCTCCCTTTATGTCTTTTTGGCAAAGCAGCGACTGGAAGCGAGAGGAAATTCAGGGGATCTCCTGAAACAACCCGGAGGGTATGAATGACTGGAGTTTTGCTTAATGGCCGTTTGACCTTATTCATGACGATAGCCGCCGCCTGTCTGGCGCTGCTGGTGGCCGGGTGTACCCGCGAGGTTATCCAGGAAGTGCCCGTGGAGGTTGTGGTAGAAAAGGAAGTGGACCCCGGAAAGCTGGTGGTTTACTCCGGCCGCAGCGAGTCGCTGGTGGACAATATCATCCAGCAGTTCGCCGAGGCTACGGGCATCGACGTGGAGGTGAGATACGCCAACACGGGCCAGCTGGCGGCCACGCTGCTGGAAGAGGGGGATAACTCGCCCGCGGACCTCTTTTTCGCCCAGGAGCCCGGCGGCCTGGGGGCCGTGGGCGCCATGCTGGAAACCCTGCCGGCGGACCTGCTGCAACAGGTGCCGGAGTGGGCGAGGTCGCCCCAGGGCAACTGGGTAGGCATATCCGGACGTGCCCGGACGGTGGTTTACAATACCGACAACCTGACCGAGGCGGACCTGCCCGACGACATGTCCGGCTTTACGGACCCGGCATGGCGGGACCGCATTGGCTGGGCCCCCACAAACGCCTCATTCCAGACCATGGTGACGGCCATGCGCAGCCAGTGGGGAGAAGAGCGAACGCGGGAATGGCTGGAGGGGGTTCAGGCCAACAACCCCAAGGTTTACCCCAAGAACACGCCCCAGGTGGCGGCGGCGGCCTCCGGCGAAATTGACGTGGGTTTCGTTAACCATTACTACCTGTTCCGGTTCCTGGCCGAGGAGGGCGACGACTTTTCGGCGCGCAACTACCATCCCAGGGCCGGCGGGCCGGGCGCCATGGTAATGGTGGCCGGGGCCGGCATTCTGACCGGCGCCGAAAACGGGGACAACGCCGAGAGGTTCCTGGAGTTTATGCTGTCGCCGGTGGCACAGCAGTACTTCGCCGGTCAAACTTTCGAATACCCGCTGGTGGAAGGGGTCAATACCCAGCGAATCCTGGTGGCGCTGGACGACATTATGAAGCCCGACCTGACCGCAGGAGACCTGACGGACCTGGCCGGTACCCAGGCCTTGTTGCAGGAGACGGGAGTTCTGCCATAATTGGCAGAATTCCTGTCGATGCAAGGACGCGTTCATCCCTTGGCTGCGCTGGTGTTGAAACTTCTCGCCCCGACCCTGCGCCGGGTCGGGGTAATTGACGGCCCCTCTCCCTTCCTGTGGCTCCCGGCCCTGGCCATTGGGCTGTTGCTCTTGATGTCTCCGGCTTACCTGGTAATTCGTTCCCTGGGAGCGGGCCAGGAGTTCCTGGAAGCCCTGCTGCGATGGAGAGTGCTGGAGCTGCTCCTCCGTACCCTGCTGTTGGTGGGCGCGGTCACCTTCGCGTCCCTGCTGATAGCCCTGCCCCTGGCCTGGCTGACGCTACGTTCCGACCTGCCCCTGGCAAAGATGTGGGGAGTGCTGGTAACGCTGCCCCTGGTTATTCCCAGCTACGTTGCCGGCTTCGCCGTGGTGGTGGCGCTGGGGCCCCGGGGTATGCTGCAGGGGTTCCTGGAAGGGCTGGTGGGGCTGGAACGATTGCCAGACATCAACGGCTTCCCCGGGGCGGCGCTGACCCTGACCCTCCTGAGCTATCCCTACGTATTCCTGACGGTTCGCGCCGCCATGCTGAGGCTGGACCCCAGCCTGGAAGAGTCCTCCCGGGGGCTTGGGTACAGCTGGCGGGCCACCTTCTGGCGAGTCTCGGTACCCCTGCTGCGGCCGGCCATGGCCGCCGGAAGCCTGCTGGTGGGCCTTTACACCCTGAGCGATTTCGGAGCGGTTTCCCTGCTGCGATACGAGACCTTCACCTGGGCAATTTTCATTCAGTACGAGTCGGCCCTGGACCGCACCCTGGGCGCCGCCTTTTCCCTTTTCCTGGTGGCGCTGGCCCTGGCGTTCCTGCTACTCGAGTACTTCACCCGGGGAAGGACGCGCTACTACCGGGTGGACCAGGGAGTCGCCCGCCCGGCACAGGCGGTGCCCCTGGGCCGGTGGAAGTGGCCTTCCTTTGCGTTCTGTGGCCTGGTCGCGCTGGTATCCCTGGTTCTCCCCATGGCGGTCCTGGCCTACTGGGTAGTGAGGGGTGTAGCGGCGGGGGAGCCCCTGCTGCTGCTGTGGGAAGCGGCAGGCAACTCCCTGCTGGTGTCCGCGCTGGCCGCAGGATTCGCGGTGCTGACGGCCTTTCCCATAGCCACCCTGGCGGTACGCCATTCGGGACCCTTGAGTTCCCTGCTGGAACGCATTACCTACGTGGGGTTTGCCCTGCCCGGCATAGCGGTGGCGCTGGGGCTGGTGTTTTTCGGGGCCAATTTTGCACGGTTGCTTTACCAGAACCTGACCCTGTTGATCTTCGCCTACGTGGTGCTGTTTCTGCCCGCCGCCGTCGGAACTGTCAGGTCGTCGGTCCTGCAGGTGAACCCCCGGGTGGAGGACGCGGCCCGCAGCCTGGGCCGGACAGCGCCCCAGGTTTTTGCGTCCATCACCCTGCCGCTGGTACGCCCGGGGCTGCTTTCCGGGGCGGCGCTGGTGTTCCTGCTCACAATGAAGGAACTGCCGGCCACGCTTATCCTGCGGCCCACGGGGTTTCCCACGCTGGCCACATCCATATGGAGCGCTGCTTCCGAGGCCTTTTTTGCCCAGGCGGCGGCTCCGGCCCTGCTGCTGATCCTGGCCTCTTCCGTGCCGCTGGCATTCCTGATGCTGCGGGGACGCCAGTAGGTCACACTTTACAAAAGCTTGCGCCCCGCCGTGCTGCGGAATGCAAACACAGCGGGGCGCCTTTTCATTGTCCACCCTTTCATTGTCCAGGGGACCATTGAGGTGGCGCATCAGGGTTGATGCGGGTGGTTTTAGATGGTCAGCTCCAGAATGTAGAGGCCACCCTTCAGTCGGTCCACCACGTACATAATGCCGTTTTCGTCCACGTACACGTCGTTAATGCCGTTGGAGGGGGCGCCTTCGGGGATCTCCGGCACGAAGTAGGCAACCTCCTCGGGGCGGAAGGGGTCGCTGGTGTCGTAAACGCGCACGCCGGCGTTGAACAGGGTGGCGAAAATCAGGTTGTCGGAGAAAAAGCAGGTGGAACCGGGCTGATTCTCGTAAACGTTATGGGCGCCGAAGCGGCCGGGGCGGTTGAAGAAGTCGTCCGTATCCGGCATGGGCAGGGTGCTGATGATGATGGGGTTGGTCTCATCCCGAATGTCCATCATCCACATCAGCTTGGGGTAGTCCTCGCCGCCCAGCCGCACCGCTTCCTGGGTCACCAGCATCAGGTCGCGGTTGAACAGGGGCAGAACCGTGTGGGTGAAGCCCGGGAAGGGCGGGGCGTAGTTGATGTGGCTGACCATCCTGGGGTTGGCCTTGTCCTCGATATCCAGGATGACCACGCCGGAATCCATGTAGGCGCAGTAGGCCCGGTCGGGGCGCTCGGGATAGACGTTGCCGTTGTGCAGGCGATGGCCGGCGTCGAACTGGGGATGGCGGGCCGGCATCGGGTCGGCGTCTCCTTCGCGGGTTCCGGGGAACCACCAGCGGCCCGCTTCCTGCGGCGAGGTTGGGTCGGAGACGTCCACGATCATGTAGAACTGGTCGTCCTTCTGGTTGCGGGGCTGGAAGTCGGCGGCGCCGGTGGAAAGGTGGGCGTAGTTGCCCTCGGCCCACCAGAGGCAGTGGCACCCGCGAGAGTACTGTCCGCCCAGGTCCATGAAGCCGATCTGGCGGGGTTCCTCGGGGTTGCTGATGTTGTACACGCCCATGCCCGTGCCCGGCTGGCCGGGCTCCAGGGACTGGTAGGCCACCAGCATGGTGTCGTCCACGATGGACAGGGAGTTGGAACGCAGGTGACCATAAGCCAGTTCCGTCTGGGACAGCAGCCTGGGGTTGGCAATGTCTGTGACGTCCACGCTGGTGATGTCCTTGGGAGCGCTCTCGTGGGCCATGTACAGGACGCGGCGGCCATCGGAGGTCTGGTGCAGGTGGACGCCTTCACCGATGTTCCCGTAGCCGTTGAGGTCGTGATGGGAAATTAATCGCATGTTCCGGATTTCCTGCGTTTGTGTCGCCATTATTCCTCCAGAATCAAATGTTTGCAGATACGAGGGAAGCCTGACATTGAGTGCGCATGCGTGCGCCGCAAGAACCGTCCGGCAGGTGTCCCTTCCGGTTTGTTGGTGGATGATACCACAGGAGCCAAGAAACGGCCCCCCGGCGGGTTCCGGGGGGCCCGATTTAGACTGTTCCTGCCCTGGTCGTCAGGGCGGTTGACCGCTACGGCGGTTTACTGGGCTGCGCGAAGCAGGTTCCAGTGGCTGGTCTTCGAACCGGCGGTGCCGGGGAAGGTCCAGCTCTCAACCACGTCGGGGTTGAACATTACCGTCAGGCTGAACCAGAAGAAGGGGATGTCGGCAAAGTTGTAGAACTTGTCGTCGCCAACTTCCAGGAGCAGCTCGTTGATCCGGTCGTAGTCCGCGGTATCCAGGGCCTGGTAAGCGGCATAATTGCGCTCAATGATGTCGGAGTAGTATCCGGCGCCACCCACGCCCTGCGCGGAGGACCAGCTGCGCAGCCGGTTGGTCAGGGACCGCATGGTGATAACGTTGCCCCAGCCGCCCTTCTTGATGAAGTCGGTGCGCTCGCGGTAGTTGCTGCGAACCGTGCCCCACTCGCTGTCCAGCAGGGTTACATCAATGCCGACGGGCTCCCAATAGTTGATCAGGGCTTCCAGCATTACCGCGGTCTCCGGCTCGTCGGCGGAGAAGTAGTTGTAGGAAGTGAAGGGCATGGGGTTCTCCGGGCTGAAGCCAGCCTGGGCCATAAGCTGCTTTGCCGCTTCCTGATCATAGCCATAATACTCTTCCCAGTCTGCTTCCCACTGTTCGTTCCAGGTACCGAGGACGGGGTGATACTGGGTAAGCAGCATCAGTTCGCCGTCGCCCTTAAGTACGTGGTCCAGCATTTCCTGCCGGTTGATGGCCTTGTTCATGGCCTGGCGTACCATCTTGCCGGTTTCGGGGCTTGCCCAGGGTACGCTGGGGTCATAGTCATCCTGGTAGGCGCCGTAGTACTGGCCGCCCAGGAACATGGTCAGGTAGTTGGTGGGCACGCCGGCCGCGGCGGGCTGCATGCCGCGCCTTCCGGCTTCCAGCTGCAGTTCGCGAGACAGGGCCGCGACGTGAATCTCACCGGTGAGCAAGGCCGCCAGGCGAGTCAGGTCCTCGCGGACCCAGCGCAGTTCCACTTCATCGAAGTCGGGATTCTCACCGCGCCAGTGGGGCTGTGCGGCCTTCTCGAACCAGATGCCCTGGCCCAGGGTCTTGCCGCCGTACTGGTAGGAACCGGTGCCGGCCGGCTGTTCGTCGAAGCCCTCGACGCCGACGTCGTCAAACTGCTTCTTGCTGAGCATCATAATTTCGCCGCCGCCAAAGCCGCGGGAAACGATGGAGGGCGTGTCCAGGGCGATGGACGGGAAAGATAGTTGCACGGTGTAGTCGTCCAGCGCCTCGTAGGTGGCCCCATTAAAGAATGAGACTGCGGATACCTGCGAATCTTCACCGAGAATCCGGTCAAAGGACGCTACAACGTCCGCGGAGGTGAATTCCCCGTAATCGAAGTGGAAGGGAACTCCCTCTTCCAGGTTGAAGGTCCAGACCCGGCCGTCGGGAGACGACTCCCAGGACTTGGCCAGGCGGGGGATGCGCTCGTTGGTCTGGGCGTCCAGGCCAATCAGGGTTTCCGAATAGGGGTCAAACTGATAGTAAGAAGGTCGGCCGACGGTCCAGTGCCGGTTGGTCTCCTGCACTTCACCCAGGGCGTAGATTACGCGTTCGACCTTTGCCTCGACCTCTGCCATCATTGCGGGGATGGGAGTCGGGGTGGCGATGACTGTCTTTTCGACGACGGTTTCCTTAGGTACTTCCTTCAGCACCTCAACTTCCTTGACAACCTCGACTTCCCTGACTACCTCTCTCTCTACCTCTACGGGTACCTCGACTTCCTTGACAACCTCGACTTCCTTGGGTACCTCTACGGTTACCTCTCTGACAACCTCCCTTTCGACAACCTCGGGAGCTGCGGAACCGCAGGCCACCACGAAGGCGAGCACACTAATCAAGACACCAGCTAATAGTGCGCGGGGTCCCTTTTTCGACCAAAAACCCATTATAAAGTTACCTCCCCAATTCTTAACTTGGGATACAAGCTTCCGGAGGGCGAAGACGCCTTGGCCTCCCGGAAATCTGCCCGAGTATAGACCCCCGTTTTTTGGGGTGTCAATAGCACATATTACGCTCCATTTGATGAGTTTCTGGATGAAACAGTGGACATTTAAACCTAAAATCCGATTATTAACACAATAAAAGACGGCTTACGCAAATGATGTCGTAAGCCGTCTGAAATCTAAAGCGGTACGGCGATCTGGCAGATCGTCGTTGGCGCGAATATCGCTACTGGGCTGCCTTGAGCAGATTCCAGTGGCTGGTCTTCGAGCCTGCGGTACCTGGGAAAGTCCAGCTTTCTACCACCTCAGGGTTGAACATTACCGTCAGACGGAACCAGAAGAAAGGAATGTCGCCGAAGTTGTAGTAACGGTCGTCCCCCACCTCCAGCAGTATCTCGTTGATGAAGTCCCAGTCTGCCGTGTCCAGAGCCTGGAAAGCAGCATAGCTATCTTCAATCACCTGGGAGTGGTAAGCGCCGCCAGTTCCGCCTGCGGAACTGGAATTACGCAGATGAGTAGTCAGAGCCCTCATCGTGATGACGTTGCCCCAACCGCCCTTCTTGATAAAGTCGGTGCGCTCGCGGTAGTTGCTGCGAACCGTGCCCCACTCGCTGTCCAGCAGGGTTACATCAATGCCGACGGGCTCCCAATAGTTGATCAGGGCTTCCAGCATTACCGCGGTCTCCGGCTCGTCGGCGGAGAAGTAGTTGTAGGAAGTGAAGGGCATGGGGTTGTCCGGCGTGTAGCCAGCCTGGGCCATCAGTTCCCTGGCTGCGTCCGGATCATATCCATAGTGCTCTTCCCAGTCCGCTTCCCACTGATCATTCCAGACACCAAGGACCGGGTGATACTGGGTAATGAGCATGATTTCCCCATCGCCCTTCAGGACGTGGTCCAGCATTTCCTGCCGGTTAATTGCCTTGTTCATGGCCTGGCGGACCAGCTTGCCGGTTTCAGGACTTGCCCAAGGTACGCTGGGGTCGTAACTTTCCTGGAATGCGGCATAGTACTGACCGCCCAGGAACAGGCTCAGGTAGTTTGTCGGTACACCGGCGGCCGCTGGCAGCATGCCGCGCCGACCGGCTTCCAACTGGAGCTCCCGGGAGAGGGCGGCTACGTGGATTTCACCGGTCAGCAGGGCGGCCAGGCGAGTCAGGTCTTCCCGAACCCAACGGAGTTCTACTTCCTGGAAATCGGGATTTTCGCCGCGCCAGTGGTTGCCGGGGGCCTTTTCAAACCAGATGCCCTTGCCTACTTCGCGGCCCAGGTATTGATAAGAACCGGTGCCGGCAGGCTGTTCATCAAAGCCTTCCACGCCCACATTATCAAACTGGTTCTTGCTGAGCATCAAGATTTCCCCGCCGCCAAAGCCTCGGGAAAGAATTGCAGCGGTGTCGACGGCAATGGTTGGGAAATTCAACTCCACGGTGTAATCGTCTATGGCGCTGTACTCCGCGTTCCTCAACAAGGTATTGGCTGAGGAAGACTGAGCGTCATCACCCAGCACACGGTCAAAGGCGGCAATTACGTCGGCGGAGGTGAATTCTCCGTAACCGTAATGGAAAGGCACACCCTCAACCAGGTTGAACGTCCAGGTCCGGCCGTCGGGAGTAGTCTCCCAGCTTTCTGCCAGACGCGGAATGCGTTCGTTGGTCTGCGCATCCAGACCGATCAGGGTCTCGGCGTAGGGGTCAAACTGGTAGTAGGAGGGACGGCTAACGGTCCAGTGCCGGTTGGTTTCCTGCACTTCGCCCAGGGCGTAGATGACGCGGTCAACCTTGGCCTCCACCTGCTCCATTACCGCTGGAATGGGAGTGGGAGTGGCGATTACCGTTCTCTCTACCACGGTTTCCTTGGGAATTTCCTTGAGTACCTCGACCTCCTTGACCACCTCCACTTCCTTTAGAACTTCCTTTTCCACCTCCACGGGAACTTCCACTTGCCTCACTACCTCAACCTCTTTGGGAACCTCGACCTGAACTTCCCTAATGACCTCCCTCTCCACCACCTCAGGAGCGGCAGTGCCGCAGGCCACCAGGAAAGTCAGTGCCAGAATCAGGGAACCAATTAGTGCCGACCTGGGTATGTTCCACCAATGGTGCGCCATGGATATCACCTCCCAATTTCAGGGCTTCGAGTTCAGGGTCCGCCACTGTGGTCAGGTATGAATCCGCGTCGGGTAGAACGGCCTTCTACGAATTTCGGGCAGTATATTTTACGCCTTTGTTGATTGTCAACACACAATAATCTAATATTATCTTACTTAAGACACTATATTTTGGAATATTTATCACGAAAACCATAAATATATTCAGAATATAGTGCCGTATAATCGTACACCATACTCATATGCATTACTCGGTGCAATATAACTTTTGCTATATGTATATCGTAGTAATTTACGGCATTCTTGCCTTAATCCGTTCCCCGAAAGGGGTTCCTGTGGCAAAGCAAGCGCCAGCGGCCTCTTGCGGGAAACTCGTGTCTAAAGGGCTGCCCAGCCCTTCAGTGGAGCGGGGTTGCGGCGGGCCATGCCGAGTATTGACATACCCATATCGGTAGAATATATTGCCTAAACGCCAAGGCCAGGCGAAATTGAGGACTCTTGGCCCTTTTGTTTTGCCTTGTTTCGGATAGCCGGGGCGGGCGTGTACAGGTAGTAGCCGACCCGTCCTGGGGCCTTCAGGAAAAGCGATATGCAACGCTTCATATTGGTCCGCATCTTCCACTCGATCATCGCGCTGGTGGCGGTAAGCATCATTGTGTTCGGGTTGGGCCGCATGTCCGGGGACCCGCTGGACACCCTGCTGGACGTGGATGCCACTGTTGAAGACTACGCCAGGGTTCGGGCCTACTGGGGCCTGGACAAGCCCCTTCACATCCAGTACCTGACCTACATCGGCAACTTTGCCACCGGCAAGTTCGGCGAATCCATCCGGTTCGCCGGCCAGGACGCGCGTGAACTGCTGTGGCAACGGCTTCCCGCAACCCTGGAACTGGCGGCCATTGCCCTGGTGGTCAGCGCGATAATTGCCGTCCCGCTTGGCGTCATAGTGGCCGTAAAGAAAGATACGGGCATAGATTTTGCCGGCAAAATTGTTGCCCTTTTGGGCCAGTCCCTTCCCAACTTCTGGATTGCGCTGATGCTGATGTGGGTGTTTGCCGTCCAGCTTGAGTGGCTGCCCACTTCGGGCAGGGGCACCTGGAAGCACCTGCTGATGCCCGGTATTGCGCTGGGTTATTTCCAGGTGGCGGCCCTGATGCGGCTGACCCGCTCCTCCATGCTGGAGGTGCTGGACACCGAATACGTAAAGCTGGCGCGCATCAAGGGGCTGCGGGAGAGCACTGTCATCTGGAAGCACTCCCTCCGCAACGCCCTCATCGCCCCCATAACGTATTTTGGCCTGATCCTGGGCGGCGCCATGACCGGCTCAGTGGTAATCGAGTCCATCTTCTCCTGGCCCGGTGTGGGGCTGCTGGCTATCGACGCATTGAGAGCCAAGGATTTCTCGGTGGTCCAGTCGGTAGTGATTTTCTTCGCTGCCATTTACATTGGAGCCAACCTGCTGGTGGATATTGCCTACGCATACCTGGACCCGCGCATACGCTACACCCACTAGGGAGTCGGCGAAGGCGGAGGAGAGTTAGATCCTATGGCAAATTTGGCAGTTCGGGGCAACGTTCCGGGTGCAAGGACCGCGGTCAACGTCTGGCGCGCGCTGGGCACGGCCCGGCGATACCCGGTTTTCCCGGTGGCCATCCTGCTTTTTGTCCTGGTGCTGCCAGCCATCTTCGCGGGCTGGGTTGCTCCCCACGACCCGGTGGTGGGCAGCCTCAGCGAACGGCTGGCCCCTCCCTTCTGGGTTGAAGCCGAAGGGGAAGGCATTTATGCCACGCCAGGCGGTACCACCAAGCATCTCCTGGGTACCGACAAGCAGGGCAGGGACATTCTCAGCCGCATCGTTTACGGGGCACGGGTCTCGCTGACCGTAGCGGCCATATCCATCTTCCTGGCTGGCACCATTGGCACCATCCTGGGAATGGTCGCCGGTTATTTCGGCGGCAACATAGACCACGTTGTTATGCGGGCGGTGGACATCTGCCTCTCCATGCCGGCGATTCTCTTTGCCCTGGTCCTGGCGGTGGTGCTGGGGCCAAGCTTCCAGACGGTAATCATCGTAATTGTGACTATTTTCTGGTCGCGTTACGCCCGCCTGGTACGGGGCGAAACCCTGAGCATCAAGGCCCAGGACTTTGTGGCCCGCGCCAAGGTTGCGGGGGCATCCA
Source organism: Chloroflexota bacterium (assembly GCA_028874675.1). Classification (GTDB taxonomy): domain Bacteria; phylum Chloroflexota; class Dehalococcoidia; order Lucifugimonadales; family UBA3495; genus Bin22. The sequence continues at coordinate 11,610 of JAPPJA010000422.1, read as the reverse complement.
ACGTGCGGATAATCTTCCGCCACGTCTTCCCCAACATTGTTAACACCATCATCGTGCTGGCCACCCTGGAAGTGGGCCAGGTTATTCTGCTGGAATCAACCCTCAGCTTCCTGGGCGCCGGCCTGCCGCGACCCACGCCGGCCTGGGGCCTGATGGTGGCCGACGGCAGGGAACTGCTGGTGACGTCGTGGTGGCTGACGGTATGGCCCGGCACCGCAATTCTGCTGTCCGTTCTGTCCATGAACCTGCTGGGCGACTGGCTGCGCGACCGCCTTGATCCCAAGCTGCGCAACGTTTAATTGCGCCTGCCCCGGTAAGTCCGCCTGCCCCCGCCGCCCGTCGCCGGACTGCGGGGGCAAGCTTTATCGCCGGCACAAGGCGACCCCGGTTTCTTTCCGCCGCCGGCCTCTGAGGGGCAAATCCTGCAGGTCGTTCCAGCCGTATAGATGGTAAATCTCTCTTTAGTGGCGAAAATTCGTATGAGCGCTGTTTCCCGTAAAGTCCACCCCTTCATCCTCGCCGCCGTTCTGGTCCTGTTGTGGGTGGGCGCCGCCGCCTGCTTCCCCGGGGCGCCCACGGCCACGCCGGAGACAGCCTCGCCGGCTGAGCAGGTACGGGAAGCCGCCGCCGCTCCGACAGCGCAACCCACAGTCGCGCCGCAGCAGAGTCCTCCAACTGCAGCTCCCGCGGCGACACGGGCAGCCCCGGCAATACCGACCGAAAACCCCCAGCCAATGGTTGAGGCCAATGCGCCGGTTACGGAACCAGTTACGGAGCCCGTGGAGGAAGAGCCGCCCGCGGCCAGCAAGGCCATATTTGACAACATTGGCGAGCTGGAGGACCGGGCGTTCAGCTACCTCAGCGAGCTGGCGGAGGAACTGGGGCCCCGGACCAGCGGCACGGACCTGGAGCTGGAAGCAGCGGAATTCCTGGCGCAGCGACTTGAGGACCTGGGTTATGAACCCGTGGTGCAGGACTTCTCCTGGGACTCTCCCACGGCCAGCATCAGCACCGAAGCGCCGGACCATGCGACGCCGGACGCCAACATACTGAGCGGAACCGCCAGCGGACGGGCCTCCGCGCCGCTGGCGTTTGTGAGCCTGGCCAAGGCGGAAGACATGCCGACCGAAGGACTGGAGGGCAAGATCGCCCTGATCGAGCGGGGGGAGATTACCTTCGGCAGCAAAGTCGCCCAGGTAGCGGGCGAGGGGGCCGTGGCCGCCGTAATCTTTAACAACGTCTCCGGACCCTTCCGGGGCACATTGGGTGGACGAAGCCAGATTCCGGCCATCACCCTTTCCCGGGCCGATGGGCAGGCGCTGAAGGCTCTGCTGGACCAGGGCGAAACTGTCGAGGCGACGGTGGCGGTCAAGGACAACGCCGTTCCCTCCCGCAACCTGATAGCGGAAATTCCCGGCTCCGGCGAGGGAGTCATAGTGGTCGGGGCCCACTACGATACCGTGCCCAACTCCGTGGGGGCGTCGGACAATGCCTCCGGCATGGGCGCGCTGCTGGCCGTTGCCGAAGCCGTCGCCGGGCGTTCCTTCCCCTTCACCCTGCGGTTCATTGCCTTTGGCTCCGAGGAAACCGGCCTGCACGGCAGCGAATACTACGTGGAAAGCCTGCCCGCAGCCGACCTGGACGACATTTACCTGATGATTAACATGGACTCGGTGGGGTCCGGCGCTTACCTGCGCGTTTCGGGAGACCGGTGGGCCGCCAGTCACGTGCTGGAGACGGGGCAGCGGGAAAACCTTTCCATCGCAGGAAGGACCGGCAGCGCGCGGGGGGCCAGCGACCATCTTCCCTTCCGGGAAGCCTGGGTGCCCATCATTTACTTCCAGGCCGACGACCTCCACCGGATCAACTCGCCGGAAGACACGATGGAGCACATCAACCCCCAACTGTTGGGCGACGTCACGGCCCTGGTGCTGGACCTGCTGGAGAACGCCGACCAGTTGCCAGGCTACGGCGAATAGATACAGACTCCGTCAAGTTGCGGATGGCATTGGGACCGGAGCAGGCCGGACACAGGGCCTGCTCCTCTGTTTCCCCCCAGCTGTGCCAGCCGTGGCGTAAACGCGCCTTAAGGAGACGCTCCAGCAGTCCGGCAGCGGGCGGGTTGTGATAGACTCAACACCGAGCGACGGCACAGCCGACGACCCCAATGTTGAGGAGAGAAACCATGGCCCGCACTCCCGCCTCTCGCATCCAGCGAGTGCAGCCGCCGGCCACCCTTACCGCCGGAGAAAGAGCCCGTCAACTGGCGAGACAGGGCTACGACGTAATTGACCTGGGCCAGTCCAGCCCCCACCACGTTACCCCGCAGCACATCATAGATGCTGGCATCCAGGCCCTGAACCAGGGTCTGACCAACATCAGCTCTTCCCGGGGCCTGCCCGAGTGGCGGCAGGCCATGGCCGAAAAGCTGCGGATCCGCAACGGCCGCACCGTGGACCCCGACACGGACATACTGGTGACCCCCGGCAGCAAGATGGGCCTGTACGACGCCATCAACGCCTACATCGAACGGGGCGACGAGGTGCTGGTGCTGGAGCCGACCTGGGTCAGCTTCCGCCAGCAGGTGGAGATGGCGGAAGGGACGCCCGTAGCAGTACCCCTCAGCGCGGAGGAGGAATACTACATCAGCTACGAGCAGCTGAAGGAGCACGTCACCCCCCAGACCAGGATGATCATCATCAACAACCCCAACAACCCCACGGGGCGGGTCTATACCCGGGAGGAACTGGAGGCAGTGGCCCGGGTGGCGCAGGAGCACGACCTGCTGGTGGTCTGCGACGAGACCTACGAGTATTTCACCTACGATTCCAGCAGCCACCTGACCATTGCCACCCTGGACGGCATGGCCGAGCGGACCCTGACCAGCTACACCTTCACCAAGGCCTACTCCATGGCCGGCTGGCGGCTGGGGTGCATTGTGGCCCAGTCCGACCTGCTGGACCCGCTGCTGAAGGTCCAGGAACAGACAGCCAGCTTTGTCTCCCCCTTTGTGCAGATGGCCGGGGTGGCCGCCCTGCAGGGGCCGCAGGACCACGTGGCCCGGTGGCGCGAGGACTGCAACGAACTGCGCATCAGGAGCGCCGACCGCCTTTACCAGGTCCCTGGCGTCCATTGCCCCTTGCCCGAAGGGGCCACCTTCCTTTTCCCCCGTTACTCGGCGGACCTGACCTCAGCCGAACTGGCGGACCTGCTGGTGGAGCGGGAGGGCGTGGTCGTAACCCCGGGAGCGGGCTTCGGCGAAAGCGGCGAGGGCCACTTCCGCATTGCCCTCATGCGCTCCCCGGCGGACCGGTTGCTGGAAGGCGTTGAACGCATCGCCCGCGTCCTCGAAACCCTCTAGTCAATCTATCCACGAAGGACACGAAGAAGCACGAAGTGGGATTTGGTTTGTAAAGGTGAGAAGCTTGCTCGTGAGCCTTTCTGGAAAGAACGGGTTGGCAGGCTAAAAACCTGTATCGTCAAGCAAAAGACTTACTTCGTGAATCTTCGTGTTCCTTCGTGGATGGAAAAAGGAAAAAGATGAAAGTTCACCTGGTTGACGGGACTTATGAGCTGTTCCGGGCCTACTTCGCAATGCCCTCCATTTCTGCGCCCGACGGCCGCGAGGTGGGAGCGGTTCGGGGCCTGGTGCAGACTCTCATCAGCCTGCTGCGTCAGGACGACGTTTCCCACGTTGCCGTGGCGTTCGACAGCGAAATCCTTTCCTTCCGCAACCGGTTGTTTGACGGTTACAAAACGGGAGAGGGCACACCTCCGGAGCTGCTGGCCCAGTTTCCCCTGGCGGAGCGGGCGGCGGCGGCCCTGGGCCTGGTGGTGTGGCCGATGACGGAATTCGAGGCGGACGATGCCCTGGGCGCAGCGGCGGTGCGCTGGCAGGAGGAGCCCGGCGTAGAGCAAATAGTCCTGTGTTCGCCGGACAAGGACCTGTCGCAGGTCATTCGCGGCGACCGCGTGGTGGCCCTGGACCGGCGCCGGGACATAGTCACCAACGAGGACGGCGTGCGGGAAAAGTTCGGGGTGGGTCCCGCGTCAATCCCCGATTACCTGGGGCTGGTGGGCGACAGCGCCGACGGGATCCCCGGCATTCCCCGCTGGGGGGCCAAGGGCACCGCCCAGGTGCTGGACCACTACGACCACATTGAGGCCATCCCCGCGGAGGCGGCGGACTGGGCCATCAACGTGCGGGGAGCCCAGTCCCTGGCCGCCAGCCTGGCCGACAACATGGAAGCCGCCCTCCTCTACCGCCACTTGGCCACCCTCCGACTGGACGTCCCCATTACCGAAAGCGTCCCCGACCTGGAATGGCAAGGCGCCCACCAGCAACCCTACCAGCAGCTATGCGAGGAACTGGGGTTCGGGCGCTTGCGGGAGGGGGTGGGAAGGTGGAGAGGGGGTATATAGTCTTTGACTGTGTATAATCTTTGCAAGTCTCCAATTTGGGAATCGCCCTTCCGCCAGGGTTAGTTATGCTGCTCAATTCGATAAAAGTTAATGGAATGCTTTCCTTCCGAGATGTAGAACTGGAAATGCGTCCATTGAACGTCCTGGTAGGCCCCAATGCTTCGGGGAAGTCAAACTTCATCGAGATCATGGCTTTATTGCAAGCTTTGCCGAGGGATTTGGCAGGGTTCTTGGGTTCAAATGGTGGAATATCAGAATGGTTCTGGAAGGGCCGTAGAACCCACAACGACACTAGTGGATTGGTAGCGACGCTTGCTCACCCGCCCGGGTCTGTGGGGTTACGTTATTCAGTAGGGCTGTCTCAGTGGGGCTGGCAACCATTCATAGAATATGAACGCATGGAATACGTTGACTCAGTTGGTCATACGGATAATCTTCCATTTAGAGTAGTTGATCTGAACCGGGGGATAGGAAACCTAGCCGTTTGGAATTGGAATACAGCAGGAATGTCGGACAGCCCCTTTGAGAACTATTGGTTCCAACCAATTGGTTTGGGCGAACTGAAACTGAACCAATCAGTATTTAGTCAACGAAGGGACCCTTCGTTCTACCCTGAGATGACTCATGTCGGCGAACAGATGAATGTTATCCACCTCTACCGAGAATGGAACATGGGGCGCAAAAGCGCTATCCGTATGCCACAACCTACTGATACTCCCGCTGATGCATTGTACGAGGATTTTTCCAACTTGGCCTTGGTGTTGAACCGGTTGAAGCGGGAACCGGTGATGCCCACTATCGAAGAACAACTTGGACGATTCTATGAGACTTACGAAAGCTTGGGCATAGATATATTTGCCAACACAGCTCAGCTGTGGATTCGCGAAAAAGGCCTGAATAACCCTGTGCCGGCCGCCCGACTGTCCGACGGCACACTAAGATTCCTGGCCTTGCTCACCATACTCTGCCATCCCCATCCGCCCCCGCTCATATGCATTGAAGAACCGGAACTAGGCCTGCACCCCGACGTAATCCACCAGGTCGCCAAGTTACTGATAGAGGCCTCTCAGCGCACCCAGATTATCGTCACCACCCACTCGGCGGAGTTGATTGACCACCTTTGGGAAGATCCGGAAAGCGTGGTTATCTGTGAACGCTACCCGGATACCGGGACCGAGTTCAATAGGTTGAAGAAGGAAGAGCTCGAGTCTTACCTGGAGCGGTATAAGTTAGGGGAGCTGTGGTTGCACGGGCATATTGGGGGAACCAGGTTCTAAATGGCGACTGCTGTCCGGGTATATTTCGAGGGAGACCGGAGCCTGCGAATAGGGTTCAGTAAGTTCTTCGAAAGGTTCAGACTGCCCGGCATCAGAATTGCCCCGGTGCCTTGCAAGGCCAACGCCATAGCCGATTTTACGTCCGGCCTGAAGAACTATCCCGAGGCGGTTAATGTCCTTTTGATCGACGCCGAGAAACCGTATGCCACCAATCTCTTTCAGGAAGTTCGTCAACATGACCACTGGGACTACGCCACAGGTTTAAATGTATCTGACGACCGTATCCACTTCATGGTGCAGGTTATGGAATCCTGGTTTCTGGCTGACAAGCAGGCCCTCAGCGCTTATTATGGTCGAGACTTCTCGGCTAACCGCCTCCCTGCCAATCCGGCCATTGAGGAAATTCCCAAAGATGACGTGCTGAGCGGGTTGGCCGATGCCACAAGGGCAACCACTAAAGGCCGATATCACAAGACTAACCATGGTCCCCGCTTGTTGGAAGCCATAGACCCTGCCAAAGTCCGTACAGCCTCCCCTGCCTGCAACCGGCTCTTCAGTTACCTGGAATCTCTCGATACATAACCCTAACCCCCGCAAGGAGGCCCCCCATGACCACCACCCGCACCGACCGGCACGTGGATACCATTGTCGTAGGAGGCCGGATAGTTACCTCCTCCCAGGTTTACGAGGCCTCCATTGCCATTGACGGGGGAAAGATCGCTGCCATTGGCCCGGAAAACCTGCTGCCCCCGGCGGACAAGTACATTGACGCCTCGGGAATGTACGTGCTGCCTGGGCTGATTGACTGCCACGTCCACCTGGACGGCCACGACAACTATGCCCTGGGGTCACTGGCCGCCGCCCACGCCGGCCTGACCACCCTGGTCCCCTTCGGCACTTACAACCTGGAGGGCGACGAGACCCTGCCCGAGGCCATCAACCGCTGCCGCGAGGAAGTGGAGCGCACGGCAGTTACCGACTTCGCCTTCCATTTCATCCTGCAGAACCGCCCCAGCATCCTGAACAGCCTGCCCGAGGCCCTGGCAATGGGCGTCAAGTCCTACAAGATGTTCATGACCTACAAGAAGCGTCCCTACCGCATGTGCGACGACGACTATATCTGCGAGTCAATGGAAATGGTGGCGAAAGGCGGCGGCGTCCTGCAGCTTCACTGCGAGAGCGGGAACATCATCGAGTACCTGGAGAACAAGCTGCTTTCGGAAGGGCACACCCACCCCACCGACTTCCCCTCGGCATGCCCCGACTGGGCCGAGGAAGAGGCCATCAACCGGGCCATAAAGATGGCCGGAGCAACCAACTGTCCTACTTACGTGGTGCACCTTAGCACCCAGCTTGGCCTGGAACGAATCAAGCAGGCCCAGTCCCTGGGACAGCGCATCTGGACCGAGTCCTGCCCCCAGTACCTGCTGCTTTCCGACGAGGAAATGGCCAAGTACGGCCCCCTGGCCAAGATCGGTCCGCCCCTGCGGCCGGCCGACGGCCCGGACCAGGACGCCCTGTGGCGGGGCCTGGAACAGGGGCACATCTCCATCACCGCCAGCGACCATGCGCCCTACCCCCAGGAGCTGAAGCAGGTGGGGTGGGACAACATTTTCGTGGACGCTAACGGCGCCTCGGTGCCCTTCGGGTCCCCGGGCGTGGAGACCCTGGTGCCTTTAATGTACAGCGAGGGCGTGGTGAAGCGAGGACTGCCGATCTGGTGGCTGGCGCGGGTAATGTCGGAGAACCCGGCGCGCATCTTCGGCCTCTACCCCCGCAAGGGGGTCATCCAGGTGGGTTCCGACGCAGACCTGCTGATTCTGGACCCCGGGAGCGACCGCATCATTACTTCCAGGGACCACCACAGCAACGCCGGCTACACCCTGTTTGAGGGCTGGCAGGTACAGGGACGCCCCCACATGACGTTGCTGCGGGGAGAGGTTCTGCTCAACCAGGGAGAACTGGAGCAGCAGCCCGGCTACGGCGGATTCCTGGAAAGCGGTTCGCCCCGTTCACCCCTGGGCGGGCCGGTGAGGTAGGGGAGAGTTAAGATCGCGGATCAGGTTTGCAGGGTTTGTTGGACTGCGTCCATTACGGCAGTAGCAACATCATAGGTTTCTTCGACTTCTTGGAAAGTGATGGTTGGAGGCGTGCTATGAGCGTCTTCGTTTCGTTTCTTTACCGCTGCGTTCAGTTTATTGATGTCGTCGGAACTCAAGCCTCCGTCCAATAGTTCATTAAACTTGTTCCGATAATACAATCCAAATGCGGACAAGGTAGTTCGCATTTCATCGACCCGCGCGTTCCTTAAGCAACCCATGCGTCTTGCATCAAGGAAACTTGGAAAAAAACTCCGGGCTTCTGGATGTTGCTGCCCTGCGTCTAGCTTTTCGCAAATTAACTTGGTTACTACTTGTTCAATCTCTGCACACATTAACCCGTTGATATGTCTGTTCAAGTAGGCCAATATGACGGGGTCAGTATCGGGATGTTGGCTCATGTGCTGCCGGTAGTCTGCAATTGCAGCCCCGGTCAACGGCAACAGATCTGGCATAGTCCTAGCCACTAAAGGCAGAATGAACCAAGTTAAATCGCTGTTTAACTTCGGTAGTATGGCTAGTGTCATGTGTCACTGCTGCAAGGAACTCGTCGTTTTCGCGCAATGTTGCGTATTCCTCTTTAATTTGCTCCTTTAGGGACTCCCCTAATTCAATGGCACAGGCCATCACAGAGTCTAAGGCACCAAGATTCAGCCTTCCTCTTAGGTGAAAAGGTTTCTCTCCCAACTGTGATGCGATTGCTCGACATGCTTCGTTGAACCGTTCTTCTAACTGGTCTAAGGTAGGAGAATCTTCCTTGTCAAGGACTTCCATATATTTGTCCATGAAGGCCTTCATGGACTGTCCGCCATACTCTCGTTCACCGTAGTTCATCCATTTTTCAGAAAGCGCCAAAACTCTAAGGACCAATTCTACATCACGGAATCGTTTGGCTGGTTCGCTGGTTCCAATGATTGATCGCCAGTCATCGTTCTCGTTGAGGCGATCCAAGAATCCAACCGCACCCTCGCGCGAGAAAGAAATCGCTCGCCTAATCTCCATGTCATTCAGTTGGGTGCCCCCAGTGTTGAGCCTTCGGAAAATCTGATACATGCTCGAATTGTTATCGGGTTGTATCTGCCTGATTATTATTGCCCGCAAGGTTGAGTCGTCGAGAATTGGCCTATCGTAGTCACTGAGGTCATCGTAAGCCCGACCTGCCCATAAGGAATTTACATCCCTTAGGCGAAATTCCCCGCTATAAAAGCGGGCGATAGTGCTGAGACGCTGGTGACCGTCAATAACCGTTAACCTGGGATCAGAACGATCCCGGTACAAGAACACTTGGGGAACAGGCAAGCCCAAGAGAAACGACTCGATGAATTGACTTGCCTGTTTCTGTGTCCAGACATAGTTGCGCTGATAGTCTGGAATCAGCAGTTGGCCAGCTTGCCATTTGTCGTACAGACCTTTTAGAGTGTAGTCGGCGGGGTATGGCATTATGTCATAGCGCACATCCTGAACTTCTTCATCATCCGAGGGTTCAGTTTCTTCTACCAACAGTTCTTCTTCTTCAGCCATCACCATTGAAATCTCCACAATGGATGAATATCCTTCATTCTAGCAAACTATTGTGGTGAACAAAACAACGCCCCCGGACCACATGGTCCGAGGGCGTTTTGCTTGACCGGTTAAACGGTAATTGGGTGGCTGCTTACTGCGTCCAGGTCATGGTGTTGATCAGGATGCGGCGGCCGCCGGGCATGTTGACGAACTCCAGGTCCTTGTTGACGCCCCAGACGGAAACGATCTCCATCATGGGAAGCTGCAGCAGGTTCTCGGAGAACAGGTTGTAGGCTTCAGTCATCAGCTCGCGGCGCTCGTCGCCGGTGGATGCCAGGGCCTGCTGACCGAGGGCATGCCACTCGGCGTTGCAGTTCTTGGAGCGGTTGGAGGCGCAGCTCATGTAGAAGTTGATCTGGCGACCGAAGTCGAAGTATTCGCCGCCGGGGGCGAAGAATACCAGTCCGGGGGAAGCGCCGGTGCGCGGCGGGTCGTTCTGCGGTACCGCGGCGGCGGCATCTTCGGAGGAAGCGCCGGCATCAATCTGCTCGTCGTAGGTGACGGCCGGGCCGGTCAGGTGACGGTCACGCCACACGCTGCCCTCCACGATCTGGGCTTCCACGTTCAGTCCCACGTCCTGCCAGAAGGTAATCAGGGACTCGGTAATTTCCACGTCCTTGGCGTAGCGGCCGGCGCGGGTCCAGAACTGGATGGTGTTTTCCGGGTTGTAGTTGGCCGCTGCCAGGAGTTCCCGGGCCCGCTCGGGGTCGTAGCCGTAGATGGGCTGCCAGTTGTCCTCGTTCACGCCCAGGGTACCAGGGATGCCGTTGGGGCCGCTGGAGCAGCGGGACTCGGGGCCAAAGAAGGCCAGGGCCAGCTCTTCGCAGTTGATGGCGTGGGTCAGGGCCTGGCGCACCTCCAGCTTCTGCAGCTCAGGGTGCCAGATGGTGTCCACGTTGATGGTGTAAACCTCGCCGGACACTACCTTGACCGTCTTGCCGTGGTCGCTGTTGTTGATGGGGTCGGCCTGGTCAATGGATACGGCCCAGGACAGGTCTGCCTCACCGGTCTGGATCATGGCGGAACGGACGGTTTCCTCTTCGCGCCAGATGTAGGTGGCGTCCTTGATGGAGGGCGCCTGGGTGATGAAGTCAACCGGCTGAGGCTCAACGTAATTCTCATTGGCGGTCAGCGTGATGGACTCGCCGCGAACGTACTCATCCCAGACATAGGGACCCCAGCCGATTACCTGGCCGGAGGCGTCCCGTTCCTCCTGGGAGACGTTCTGGTGGTAGCCGGGGGCTACGAAAATGTGGAACTGCCCGAAGCGGGGCAGTACCGGGCAGCCGGCGGCGCTGGTGCAGACAAAGTCCACAGTCATGTCGTCAATAATTTCGGCGTGGGCTTCGCGCACCTGCGAGTAGGGCTGGTATTCAACGTTGCCGCCCAGTTGGTTGATGGTGTAGGCGGCGGCTTCGGCGTTCCACGCCTCGCCATTGTGGAACTGAACACCCTCGCGCAGGGACAGGCGCCACTTGTTGGGCTCTATCTGTTCAAAACCGGTGAAGCCGGCAGTGGCGGTGTCGGTGAAGTCCGGCCCGAAGAAGGAGATGGGCTGGGCAATGTTGTGGATTATCTGGTTGGGGTACAGGGTCGTGCTGATCCAGGGGTCGGGAATCGAAGGCTCTTCGTTGATTACGATGACTACGTCATCCCGTGCGGCCACCACCATGGCCTCGGTAGGACGGGGCGTAGGCTGGACCGTAGGTACCGGAGTGTTGGTCGGAGCCGGCTGGTTTTCCATGGACACGGAAGAGGAGCTGGAATCAGTCATGGCCTCGCCGCTGGAATCGGTCATGGAACCGGAATCCATGCTTTCGGCGGGAGCGGCAGGCTCTGCGGCTGCGGCCGGCGCCTCAGCAGGGGCGGCGGCGGGAGCGGTGGTTGGTGATTCGGCTCCGCCACAGGCGATCAGGAAAATGGATGTTATAGCTGTCAAAGCGACCAGCCAGCGCCCTATGCGCCGCCGGCCATTGATTCTCGGACTCACTGAGTATATTCCTCCCTAATTCTTAAAAGTTGAGCTTTCCGTTAACCCCTTTCGGATAATCCGCAATTACGATATAGCCTAATAACGATTAAGTCAATGGAATGACGTATTTCGTTAAATTATTCACTTTCGTAGCCGAGCGCCCTTCACGTTTGGCGCCACAGTTGCCTTATGCGGGGAACCGGCGGAATTTCACGAAGGTGATCGGAAGAAAGGCCGGGGTCAGAAATGCCGCAAGAAAGTATGTCAGGCTGGCGGG
>JAPPJA010000291.1 GCA_028874675.1 Chloroflexota bacterium | reverse complement strand
CTACTCTCATCTTGCCTAACTCATACCTCCCCGGAAGGCCTGAGCTTGATCTCCGCTCCCAGTTGGTCGTTCAGGCTGCCGGAGCGGAGTCCCGAAAGGTCAAGCGACACCCACAAATAGCCAATCTGCTTCAGGCTCTCAGCTATCACCTTCCGCTGGGCAAAGGCCAGTTCCATTTCCGACTCTCCCACCTCTATCCGGCAATGGCTATTGTGGTGGCGGGCCCGAACCTCGCGCAGCCCCAGGCTCTTCAGCAAGGTCTCGGCCTGTTCAATCTTGGAGAGCGTCTCCACCGTTACCGGCGTTCCGTACGGAATCCTGGACGAAAGGCAGGGCTGGGCCGGCTTGTCCCAGACGGGCAGGTCCAGGTGCCTGGCTATTTGCCGGACTGCTGCCTTGTCGAATTGGGCCTCTACCAGCGGGCTGCGGACCCGGTTTTCTTTGGCGGCCTGCAGGCCCGGCCGGTAATCGCCCAGGTCGTCCAGATTTGCCCCGTTAGCTACCCAGGCGAAACCCTCGGTTTCGGCCAGCTTACATAATTCCCCATAGAGTTCGGTCTTGCAAAAATAGCAGCGGTTGGGTGGATTGGTAACGTACCCCTCCGACTCCATCTCGGCAGTCTCGATGGTGCGGTGGGTAAATCCGAAACCCTCGGCAAGTTGCCGGGCCTCCTGCAATTCCCTTTCCGCCACCGCGGGGGAAATAGCCGTTACCGCCAGGGCTCCATCACCCAGCGCCCGGTGGGCCGCTACTGCCAGCAATGCGCTGTCCACGCCGCCAGAGTAGGCCACGACCACCGAACCCATGTCCCGGAGGATATCTTCCAGCCGCTTCAGGGCAGCTGCCGGTGACGTGACTGACTGTGCTTCAAGTTTTGCCATAGAATTGGCCAGTTTGCTAGTATGATACAAGGGAATTCGATCTATGCGGTGCCCACATTATACCAGCGAGTTTCGGGAGGAAGTTAGGGGTGACGGTCCAGAGCATTAGCGCCATTACTCTTGCGGTCCACGACATGGCCAGGTCGGTAATATTTTACCGGGACCGCATTGGTCTGCCCATGCTGTACGGTGGAGAGGCCGCGGGCTTCACCAGCTTCAGGGTTGGCGCCAGTTACCTCAATCTGATTTCCACCGACAAACCCCTGGCATGGTGGGGAAGGGCTGTATTCTACGTAGATGACGTGGATGAGATGCACTCAAAGCTGGTTGAAATGGGAATAAGTACCGACACGGAGCCTGCCGATGCCCCGTGGGGGGAGCGATACTTCCACGTTACAGACCCCGACGGGCACGAACTCAGTTTTGCCAAACCTCTGAACGGGGCTGGTCACTGACCAGCTCTTTGCTGAAATGAAGGACCGTTACTGAGCCATAGTTGCCCTGACCGGTCTGAGTGTATCCCGAGGCCTGGTACATATGTATGGCCGGCACGAGAGGCGTCACGGTGGAAAGGCAAAGTCGGGAATAACCCTGCTGCCGGCAATACTCCTCGGCGGTTTCCAGTAGCATCCGGGCAATGCCCTGCCTCCGCCGATTGATATCGACTCCCATCCGGCGTAATTCCCCGGTGTGGCTGTCTCGCCGCTGAATCCCTACCATACCAACCACGCTCTCCTTCACCGTGGCCACCCAGAAACAGCTGCCAGGTTGCACGATGTAGTGGCGCTGGATATCCGACAGGTCGGCCTGCAGGCTCTCCCGGGTGTAAGCCTCAAAGTCTTCCTCAAACCCGGCGGCAAACTGGGACTGCCCTTCCGAAAAGAGACGCCTGACTTCTTCTGCGTCGTCGGGCTCGAATTCCCGGATGGTAACCATGGAAGAGATGCTGGGGCCGAGCTTAGACGTTAACCAGGAAATTTATGACGTCTCCGTCCCTTACCTGGTAGGTCTTGCCCTCTGAACGCAGGGCCCCCTCCTTCCTGCTCTGGGCAATGTTGCCGCACCGGCGCAGGTCGTCGTAGGGCACCACTTCAGCCCGAATGAAGCCCTTTACAAAATCGGAGTGGATTGTACCGGCCGCTTCCTGGGCCGGCAGCCCGTCCCGAACGCTCCATGCCCGCACTTCGTCAGGACCCACAGTCAGGAAGGAAATGAGGCCAAGGGTCCTGTAGCTGGAGCGAATCACCCGGGTCATAGCGGATTCGTCCAGACCCAGGTCATTGCGGAACTCCTCCGCTTCCTCCTCGGACATCAATGCCAGTTCCGCTTCCAGCCTGGCGCTGAGGCAAACTTCCCCCACCGACTCCATGCCTGGAATTTCCAGGTCAAAGTCACGCAGGCCGGGTTCCAGCCCATCTTCGTCCGTGTTAAAGGCAACGATTATCGGCTTGCCCGTCAGAAGCTGGTAATTCACCAGGATTGCCTGCTCGGAATCGGTTACCTGTTGCGCCCTGAGGGGGACTCCATCGTCAAGGCCTGCTTTGACCTTCCTGACGGTTTCCAGCTGGCGGGTCAAGGCCGGACGCTCTGCCGGCTTCGCCTTTTTCATCCCGTCTTCCAGCCGGTCCACGGCCCGGTCAACCGCCTCCAGGTCGGCGAAGGTCAGTTCACCCAGCATGGTTTCCAGGTCGCGGCCGGGGTCAATTGTCGTCATGGGGTGCGCCACCGCCGGATTTTCAAAGGCCCTCACCACAACCAGAAATGCATCCGCTCCCTGCAGAATGTTGCGGTACTTGCCGACAATCCCCTGGGACTTGGCCAGAGACTCCGGGCCGGGTACGTCCCAATACTTGATCTCCGCCGGCACCACCCGTTTCGGGTTGTACATTCCCGACAGAACGTCCAGCCTGGAATCGGGCACCTTGACGACGCCCAGGTGCATTTCAGTAGCAGACCCGCTGGCGCCGCTGGTGTCGGCATTGCCGCGGGTCAATGCGTTAAATACCGTGGTCTTTCCCGACTGGGGAAGACCGATAATTCCTATGTCCATTGGCTAGCTATTCCTGAAGTACGTTTTTGGGCAGCCGAGTTAGTCCCTGGCCAGGATTATAGTGCCCGTGGATGAAAGGGAACCGCCCGTGCCGTTCACCAGGGAAATCTTCGGAGAGTCACTGCCGTCCTTGGCCTTGACCTGGCGTTCTCCGCATTCCCCGCGCAATTGCCGTACCGATTCCACGAGAAGGAAACTGCCGTACATGCCCGGGTGGGTATAGGACAGCCCGCCTCCCGCCGTATTGAGAGGGAAATCGCCTCCAGGCGCAGTGCGCTGGTCGGCTACGAAATCGGGCGCCTCTCCTGGGCCGCAAAATCCCAGGCCTTCCAGCGACAGCATGACAGTGTAGGTGAAAGAATCGTAGATAAGGGTCACGTCTATGTCGTCGTGGGTGACTCCAGCCCTCGCCAGTGCATTGGGACCGGTCTCCCGCGCAATGAGCGAAGTGTAGGAAGGCATAGCGCTGATCAGGTTGTGGTCGTGTCCTTCGGCGCCGCCCAGCAGCCAGACCGGGGCCTTCCGGCAGTTGGCCGCCTTCTCCGCGGTGGTGACGACAATAGCGGCTCCGGAATCGGTGACCAGGCAGCAATCAAAAAGGTGGAATGGCCAGGACACCCAGCGGGAATTGTGGTAATCGTCGAATGACATGGGCGTTTCATGCATGACCGCTTTCGGGTTGAGATTGGCCCATTTGCGGGTGGATACGGCGATTTCCGCCATGGCCTGGCGGGTCCGGTCCTCCCCGTACTCGTGCATGTAGCGGGTGCAAGCCATCGAATAGTTTATCGGTTGGCCAATCAGGCCGTAGGGCGATTCATACTGGGAAACGGGAAGGTTTGGGTCCGCCGGTACGCGGGCCCGGGTCGAACGGCCTGCCTGCCCATGGGTAATCAGTACCGTATCGCAGTAGCCGGCGCGGATGGCCGCGGCCGCGTGGGCAACGTGTATAACAAAAGAGGAACCGCCCACCGAAGTATTGTCGGTAAACCCTGGCTGGATACCCATATACTCGGCTGTAGCGAGGGTTGAGAAGCCTGCGGTCAGAAGTCCGTTTACCTCGGACTTGGCTATGCCCGCATCTTCCAGCGCGTTGTAAGCGGCTTCCGCATGGTGTTGCAGGGACGACTTGTTGGGGACTGTGCCCATTTCATCCGATTCAGCCACGCCGACTATGGCGATATCTCTTTCTCGGGTGGAACTTGACGTCATGTTGAGCTATTCCTCCTGGTCCGCCCTCTACCTGGAGGGCGGCGACATTGGGGAAGATGTTACACTAATTCAGTTACAATGGACAATGTCAAAAGACTTCTGGTGGACGATAGACTTCCTGCTCTCGCTGCCCAGGCTGCCAAGCAGGAGGGTGACCTTTCCGGACCCCAGGCATATAGGTGAGGAAGAGTATGCCACGCAACTTCTGGATGATTACCTGCAACGAAGAGAACTTCAACATAACCCGCTCGATGGATTTCACCAGGCAGGGTCTGAAGTCCGAATACCGAAGAAAAGTTCAGAGGGTAGAGAAGGACGATCGCCTGCTGTTCTACGTGATGGGCATTCGTAAATTTACCGCCACGGCTACTGTAACCGTCTCCTACAAGGAAGAGGACGCAGGGTTCTGGAAGAACGAGGGAAGCGCCACCTGGCCCTACCTCATCGGAATCAAGCCCGAACTGGTGCTGGATGAAGAACAGTACATCGAGGCTGGGCTGCTGGCCCATCGCCTGGACTATATCCGCCGGTGGCCCCCCGAAAACTGGTACATGGCCTTCCAGGGAAACCTCCATCTCCTGCCCAAGGGCGACTTCTTCCTGATCGAGGAAGAGATGAAGAAGCTCAAGTTTGGACGCGCTTACCTGGACGAGGCGCCTCCTCAGCCAGCGCCCCCTTCCCGTTCCCGCAAGTCCCGCCGGTCGGGGGGAAGACGGGAAGCCCAACCCAGGAGCGATGCAGACCAGGAGCACGAGCAATCCGGGAG
>JAPPJA010000566.1 GCA_028874675.1 Chloroflexota bacterium | reverse complement strand
ACTCGCTGGAGTTCATCAGCCCTCGCTACAGCCCGAACCGGTGACGCTTCACTGAGCCGAACGAGCGCAAGCGGGCCTCGTGTACGCCATCTGCCCGCCGTGTGGGCTGCGGCGTTCCGGTTGTGCTCCGAGCGCCGCCGCGCCGCTACCGCAACGTGCCGGTATCGACCAATTCAGAACCCGTTACAAGAGACCCTGGCCATGCAACGCCGGCGGGCCTCATCGCGTGTCCTCCTCACAACCGCCGTGGTGTGGGAGTAGCTGGACATATCCCAGATTGAACTGGCCCGCCGGTGCGGGATTTCCCGGGGTTACATGTCCCAGCTGATGCGAGGGGAGCGGAGTCCTTCGCCGAGGGTGCAGCGGCGCTTGCAGGAGGTCCTGGGCGTGACGGACTTTCACAACCTGTTCTTCATCCAGGAGGCGGATGGGTAACCGGCCAGCGCTTCCCATTTTCCGCACCTCTAGGCGACGCCCGGCTCCCGCCGCTGCAACATCACTCCGTAGCCCCGCTCGTCCACTAGGTGCGTCACCGAAACCTGGCCTCGGCTGTCGTAACCGGCACGATAGGCGAACTCCACCTCGGCACCCCAGGGGACACGCCCGCCGATGCGGATAGTGCCGCCGCCGGGGCTGTTTCCGCCAGCCCCCGGCCCGCCGGCGCCACGCACCACCACGCCGTTGCGCCCGCCCTTCTTCCAGGCCATGACCCTCACCTCGGCGGGAACCACCAGCTCCGCTGCCGTGGGTTGGAACAGGACCTCGTGCAGCTTCTTCAGCACCCGCCCCGACGGCGTGCGCTTGCCGTTCATGATCTCCGACAGGTAGCCGTTGCTAATGCCGACCCGCCGGGCCACCTCGTTCTGAGAAATTCCGTGGGCGTCCATCCGCTCCCACAAGACCTTTGGATCAACGGTGGGGCACTGGGCCGCTTCCACCCTGGCCGGGGCCTGCAACTCCGCTTCCACCCGCGCCTGGACCTGGGGTCCAAAATTGCGGTCTCCCCGCGCTGCCTGGGACAAATAGCTGCGTGAGATGCCCACCCGGTCCGCCAATTCCCCCATGCTCATGCCCACTTCGCGAGCGCGCTCGCGAATGTAGTTGCTATCGCCGCCGCTGACACGGCCGCTTTGGCGGTAGACCACGCCCTGGCCCGGAACCTCTCCCAGGACGGCCATGGCCCTCTCCCGCAGGTCGGGAGTCCAGGGCCGGCGGCCGTTGGCCACCGAGCACAGGTGGTTGTAGTTCACGCCCATCAGGGCGGCCAGTTCCTTGAGGGTGTAGCCGTGGCGCCGGGCGGCGGCCTTGAGTTCACTCTCCGGCTTGCCCCGGTTCTCAACCTTGTTCTCCGTCTGGGCCTGCGCCTCCGTGTCCTGTAGGGCGTTGGTGTCGCGCTGGCCGTCGAGAGTGGCTGCAAGGTTATTGGTGGTCTCAGTGCTGTTGCTGTTGCCGATAACGGTGGTCATTTCGCTTCCTCCAAAAGGCGGAAAGCGAGGCGGTCCGAATGGACCGACGCCGCTCTCCGGTTCAAGATGCAGGTCGTTGGGTGCGGTCCATTCAGCCGCTTTGGTCGTGGTCGCCAGGTTGGGAAACACGAAGAGCGGGGCCGCCTCCCCGCACTTGGGAGAGACGACCCCGCTCGTTGACGCCTATTCGATTGTCAGTGCCAGCTCACGCAGCCACCCTGGTCTCCGCCGCCCGAAGCGTGGCGCGGCGGAACTTTGGACTTATCGCCGGTTCACCCATTGAGCCGCCGTTTGGTGGCCGCCGGGAACTCAGGATGTTCGTTGTTGCTGTGTTTCACCTCCTCGATGTGGTTGTGGTCGTGGTTGTCGCCGTTGTCGTTGACGTTCTGGCCGTGGTTGACGTGGTTGCCGCTGGTGATGAAGGTGGCGCTGGGCATTGGCCAAGGGCACCTTCCGACCCTCCAGGAGCGCCCTCATTCCACCGGCTGTCGGCATCAGCCCGTGCCTCTCTGCTGTGGTGGACGCATTACGCCCACGGTCCGGCCCGGCCCGGCAACGGATATACTGAGTCGGCGAGGTGGGGCATGACGCACCACGCCCTGGGTCGAGGGCAGCAATTGCGAAGGCTGGAATGAGGGTTGGCGAGAGGCGCAGGCAGCCCAGGGTAACGCTCAGCCGCTCAATCCAACCGCCCGGCGCCGGACGCACCGCTTCCAGGAGCGGGTTGGCGCAATGCGGAACGGCTGATTGGGGGCTGGCGCAGGACGCAGTTCGGCCAGGGCATGATGTCCGGGAACTGCCTTGCGGGGAGAAGGGAGAGGAACGCAGTCCGCCCAGCGGCCACGCCGTCAGCTGGCGTGCCGGTGGAAACTGCGTCGCAATGGCGAGCGTCCGGTCTGCCGCCGCCGTTGGCGAACCGGAGCGGGTGTGGCCTGCGGCCTGATTGCTGCTGGTACGGCAGCTACGTTGCAGACGTGAGGGAGCGGCCGGACGGCGAAGCCCGTTCCAGCCGCAGCGTGAGGGGTGATCGCAGCATCGTATGCGCTCGGTGAGTTGGACCGAAGGGTTCAGGTCCTGGGCTACCGCGGTTGTTCCAGTCTTCGCCTCCTGGACGATGTTGGCGATGCTGACGACCGGCGCCAGCACTATGTGAAGTCCCGCATCGAACCGGTCGCCGGAGGAGCAATGCTCGACCCCGGTTCCGCATCACGCAGCGGGCGGGCGCTTATCCCCTGATGGTCCGCCGCCGGGAGAGCAGGTCTCGATCCCTAGCGAACAAACCGGGTCGGGGATGGACCCTCCAGTTTTCTGGGCTGGAAACACTGGTAAAAGCCGGACAACACATTCAGTATCGCCCAGCCCGCCGTCTCGGGGAAGGGGCAAAGCGCAGCAATCAGGCCATCCAAGACAAAGTGCTCGCTCTGGAGTCGCAGGAACGGCCATGCCGTTCCGCCCCAGTCTCCAGCGGTCCACTTTTCTCACAGGCCGAAGGTGAGGAAGCACCGCAGCACGAGTCGGTTCAGGTCACGATCAGATCGTCCAGGCTCTTTGAGAGGCGCCGCCGACCCGCCCCCTCCAAATAGGCGCCTTTTCCAACGCCCCGACCATGGTGGGGGTCAGCCATCGGCCATCCTCGAACCGGGTCAAGGTACGCGGACTGGCCCCAGAGTCTCCACCGCCCGGGCCTTGCCCTGCCGCTGGACAACTGTCCAATTACCAACGTGGCGCTGTCCAATCATGCCGACTCCCGCCATTGGACAACTGTCCGATTCTGAACGTGGCGCTGTCCAACGGGGCTGGAACCTGCACTGGAACCCAGGTGCTAGCTGCAACCGTCCAGTAGGGGGTGGTTTCCCTCGATTTCAGGTTCAACCGGACAACATTGGACACCTGTCCACCAACTGCCTTTTCCTGTACACGGGTATGACACCCCGACGACCTGTCCAAATCCGCTGCCCCAAAAGGGATGACTCGCAAGTCCCTGCTTTTGGGGGACCAGGCCAGCCCGTCGGAGCCATTATCGACTGGAGCGACCGTCTCAAGGTCGGAGCGCCCCGGTCCCTGCCGTTACGCAGCTGGCGTTGGTGGAAGGAGACCCTCGCGGCGTGGCGGCGCCGTCCCCGTGCCTGATCCATCGCCCTGTCAACCCGCTTGTAAAAATACAAGTGGGCCGGAACCGGACCTTACACGGGATTGCTCGCAAATCCAGCATTCGCGCCACAATCCAGCCTCGTTTCAGGTTCAAAATGGCCTCCACTTGTATTTCTACAACTGGCGTCAATTCATGTACACGGGTATAACATCGAACCCGGCCCTGGCAGGGTCCCCGAGGGGTGATTTCGCAATCGGAAGCAAGGTGGGACGACCGGGTGCCGCCGGTCCCAAGTACTTTGTCCTCCGCCCTTGAACCGCCCTGCAGGTCAATGACATCCGGGTCAGAATCGCCATTGGCGTAGCAGACTCCGCCCGGTTCACTCGCCAGGACGGATCAACGGAGAACTTGGATTCGGGAGTTTGCGCAGGACGCAATGGGGCCAGGGTGTGGGTTCCTGGCAAACTGCTGGATGTGGGATAGGGAGAGGAACGCAGGCCGCCCAAGAACTGTGCCGTCAGCGGCCAGCCCGGAGGGAACCGCGTTGCCAGGCCAAGCGTCCGGCCTGTCGCTGCTGTCGGACAGCCCGAGCGTGTCAGAGCAACGGCCCCGCCGCCTGTTTCAGGCAGCTACGCCGCAGGTGCTAGGAAGCAGCCGGGGTGATTTCCACGCTCCAGCCGCAGGTTGAAGATTGCGAAGCAGGTCAGCCGCTTCGCCGGTGATTGCCCGATGGGTAAGGGAATCCCGGATGCCACGCTGTTTCGGTAAGCCACCTCCTTGCCGAAGATGCTGCGCCGTTGGGTCGGGATACCGCCTGGGTTCGGGTTGCCTGGTGAATCGCACCATGCGCTTCGTTGGTTTGGGATTCCGGCGGTGCGCCGCGAGCAGGACTCACGAACGCCTCAGCCTGGGTGAGAACGAGGCGCCGCTAAACGCTCCGTCCCCTCCGTCCAGTCGCAGGAATGACTAGCTCATGCCACCGGACGGGTGTCCAAAGGACCGGAGGGATCAGCCCCGGACCGCTGAACGGGTGCCCGGCAGCCGGAGGACTTAAACACTCCAACCGCCGGACTGGACCGGGGACGGAGGACTTGAACACTCCGCCTGGTCCGGTCCGCGCTGCTTACGGAGAGCTACGTCAAATCCGCAGCGGCAGCGTTCCCTCTTGGGGACCTTCGGGAGAGCGAATCATCCTTACGGTCAGACCCGGGCTCGAGGGAGGCGCCCCCAGGTTTCTATGGCGGGAAACCCTGGAAAAGCCAGATAACCATTCAATCGTCGCACACTCCAGGCCCGTTGCATAGCCCCTTGCAGCACCCCACAGGGCAATTGCATTTTAACTGCGGAGCACTTTAAGCAAGTAATCGTTGCGCCA